>WFPV01000017.1 GCA_015487405.1 Aquifex sp.
CTCTTTCATGTTCCTACCCTCGCAAGCACTTTCTCTTTGAAATCTTTTAAAGTTGGCTTTATTCTTACGGGAGTGGCAAGCTTGCCCTCCAACACTTCCATAGTCTTATAACCGTTTCCGGTGATATAGACTACCACAGTCTCTTCTGGAGAAATCATTCCTTTTTCTACGTATTTTTTAAGAACTGCTATCGTTGTTCCACCTGCGGTTTCGGTGAAAATACCTTCGGTTTCAGCAAGAAGCTTTATACCCTCAATTATCTCCTCGTCTGTCGCAGTTTCCCACGCACCATTACTTTCCCTTGCAACCTGAAGAGCGTAAATTCCATCCGCGGGATTACCTATCGCTATGGATTTTGCTATGGTGTTAGGTTTAACAGGCTTTATGAAGTCCCTTCCCTCTCTCCAAGCCTGAGCTATTGGGGAGCATCCTTCAGCTTGGGCTCCAAGCATACGAGTCCTAACTTCACCAATTAGCCCTACCTTCTCAAGCTCTTTAAATCCTTTCCATATTTTTGTGTAGAGCGAACCGGAAGCTGCGGGGGCTACCACTACATCCGGAGCTCTCCAGCCGAGTTGTTCCGCAACTTCAAAGGCTAAGGTTTTAGACCCCTCTGCATAGTAAGGTCTAATATTTATGTTAACGAACGCCCACCCAAGGTCGTTTGCTATCTCGGAACAGAGTCTGTTCACATCGTCGTAGTTTCCTTCAACGGCTACGACGGTGGGATTAAATACGAGGGAACCTATTATTTTTTGACTTTCTAAGTTTGCGGGAATGAAGACGTAACAGTTAAAACCTGCCTGAGCTGAGTGTGCCGCTACGGAGTTAGCAAGATTTCCGGTAGAGGCACAAGCCGCCGTATCAAAACCAAACTCCTTGGCTTTAGAAAGAGCTACTGAAACAACTCTATCTTTAAAGGAAAGAGTCGGATGATTTACGCTGTCGTCCTTTATATAAAGATTTTTTAAACCTAAAACCTCTCCGAGCCTTTCGGCTTTTTTTAGGGGAGTAAATCCCGCGGTCAGTCCTACCTGAGGATTCTCAACGGGAAGTAAATCCACGTATCTCCAAAGGCTTTTAGGACCCTTTTCTATTTTCTCTCGTGAGATGTTTCGTTTTATCTCTTCATAATCGTAAACCACTTCTAAGGGACCGAAACAGAACTCACATACGTGTATCGGCTCTGCGGGATACTCCCTTCCGCATTCCCTACACTTTAGACCCTTTACCTTTGCCATTTACTTCCTCCAAGGAAAAATATAGATATTATCTTACAATGTCAAGCATTTTGCTAAACGTTAAAAAATTTTTCAAACTAACGCAAAACTAACGTTCGGTCTCTAAAGTAAATATCAGAATAAAACTTAAAAAGGAGGTAAGGAAAGATGAAGGGAAAGAAGGCACTTTTGGCAGGAGCAATATTTGTTAGTTCTATTTTAGCTTATAATTGCGGAGGAGGTGGTGGTGGTGAGTTGACAAGCACACCCAGTATAGGTTTAACAGCTACAGCTACAGCTACACCTACATCTGTTTCCTCACAAAGTCTAACAACTTTAGAGACAGACCAAACAAATAGTCAAACATCTGTAGAAGATGTTTACATTACCCTTTACAGAGTAGAACTATGTTCTAATGATGGAACATGCACGACCATTTTTGAAAATCAAAATGGCATAGAGATTGATCTGGAAGATTTGGATGACGATGATAGTGTATTTGTTATACCAGCAACTGGAGTTGCTCCTGGAGATTATACTTTAAAAGTTGAAATCGGAAATACGGTTAGAGTAAAAGAAAACGGTTCTGAAACTCCATATACTATATGTGATAATAACACCTGCACCTATGAAACTTCCGTTACCATTACAGGAAGTGACGTATATGTAGCTTTTGAATATCGGACTGATAATGGATTCCAATTAGAGCTAAAGCCTATACAGCAACAGCCAAGCAACTTTGATTATTACGAGGTCTATGGCTTGCTTCAAAGCGTAGATACAAATGATAACACCATAACCTTTGAGTGGAACGGAAATACCTATACTGCTAAGATAAATGAAAACACTATATGTGCTCTAGATAGTATATCCTATGGTTATGCATGTGCCTCAGCATTAAGCACCAACACCTGCTTGGAGCTTAAGCTTGATTCAAATCCTGCTTGGGGAGGAACTCCGGGAATATTCATAATAGAGCTTGCTGAACAAGATGATTGTGGATATCCCAAAGGGGAAATAGGAGATAGCTATGATAGTGAAGGAGATAATTATAATTACCAGCACAGATATGAATATGAAGATATGTATGTTTCTTTTGAAAAACTTCAACAGTGTGCAGAAAACAATAATTGTCATATTTATATTGGAAATTATCAATGCTCCATACCTGAAGGAGTTTTCTGTGAAATAGAAACTCCACAAATGGAAACGGAAGGTGTAATGAATAGCGGTTACTGTATAAATCAGATAGAACAAGTTATGAATGGTAATGGCTCAGGTATGGGTAACTCCATGGATGGAATGGATATGGATAATGGTATGGGCAACGGTATGATGGGAGGCATGATGGAAATTGAAGTAAAATATAGGATAATGAACGGAATGTGCGAAATTTACAAAATAGAAGCAGAACTTGAAGACGACTACGAACATGACGACTACTACGAAAATATGGACGACGGTTATGATAACGATGAAGACGATAATTAAGAGAAGCTTCAGAGCTCCATTATAATACACCCTCATTCCCCCTCCCCTCTTTTCTCTTTTTCCTTTTTGTGATACCTTGTAAGGTAAAAATATGTTCAGAAAACTTCTTCTTTCTTTCTTATTGCTAACCTCAACGGCATACCTTCAGGAAGACATTAGAGAGCTCATAGAGAAGGTAAAAACCGCTCCTCCCGAAGAAAGATACATCTACATGAACGAGCTAAAACTGAGACTTAGAGAACTAAAAGAAGAACAAAGAGAAGAAATCATAAGAACACTTTACAGAGAGCTTGCCGGAAGAAAGGAAAGGGAGCACGAAGACCATAAAAGGCGTAGTCCAAGAAGGGCTGAAGAAGAAGCTCATGAAACTCCGAATATGAAAGAAAGAGAAGAGGAACATATTCCGGCTCCCAATATAGTTCGTGAAGAGCCCGAAGGTGAACACGAAGCAAGAGAAATGGAAATGCCTTCACCGTTCAGAGAGGCAATGGAAAAAGAAACTCCTAAGGAAGAAGAAAGGGAATTTGAAAGAGAAGAAAAAGAGTCTCCTAAAGTATCTGAAGAGCGTGAATTTGAGGAAAGGGAGACAGAAGAAGCACCGGAAAGGGAACCAGAGATTAGAGAAGAAGTCCCAGAGCCAGAAAGGGATATTCAACCCCCTGAAAGGGAAGAAGGAGAAAGAGAAGAGAGGGAAATAAGGGAAGAACTCCCTCAGCCTGAGCCAGAAAGAGAAATTCAACCACCTGAAAGAGAAGAGGAAATAAAGGAAGATAGGGAAAATATGTGGGATAGGGAAGAAAGGATGAAGGAAAAAGAAGAAGAAAAAATGGAGAGGGAGGAAGAAAATGAGGAAAGAGATGACGATTGAGGTTAAGATATAAACACATAAATGAAACCGAAGGTATTTATAATTTCTCTCATAACCATTGCACTTACTTTTGCTTTTCAGGATTCAGACCTTGATGGCGTAGATGACAGCAGGGACAAATGTCCTAATACACCCTTTTACTACCTTGTTGACAAATACGGTTGTCCTATAAAAAAGATAAATTTTGATAAAAAAATCACTAAAAGAAAGCGAGTTAGATACTACTATAGAGTAGGTTTTTCTCACACAAAGGACAAAAATTACGAAAGTAATAGTGTTTACACTTCTATCTCCGTTTACATAAAGCCCTTTTACTTTACCGTCAGAACTAAGTATTTTTCCTATATAAGCGGAGGGCTAAACGGCTGGGGAAACTCATCAGTTTACGTTAGCTACCGCAAATACTTTAAAAATCTTGCTCTGTTTCCAAGCGTAAGGATAACCATACCTACGGTGGATAAAGACATTGGGACAAGATACGTATCGATTTCACCGGCACTTTTGATTGATTACTACAGAGGCAAGTGGGACATTTTCTTGTATGCAAGCCGAGTTCTTCGGCTTGGGGCGGGAAAGGAAGATTACTGGATATTCTCTCCAGGATTAGGTTATTCCTTTGGTAAGCTTTACGTTAGCCCCTCTGTGGACTTTGTGGAATCTCCTACAAGAAATACCTACGATATTTACGGAAACCTTTATTTTATTTATTACCTCACGAAACACCTATATATCTCGGTTAATCTCAGTAAAGGTCTAAGTGAGAACGCTACGGATAGGAGCATATCTACCAAGCTCGGGATAAAGTTTTAAGTAAATGGGGGAAAGGATTCTCCTTGTTGAGGATGACAGAATTCTTGCAGATAGTTTAAAAGACTTTTTAGAGCAGGCTGGATATTCAGTAGAACTTGCTTACGGATACGAGGATGCTTTAGAAAAATTGGAGAGTAAAAACTACGACGCGTACATTATTGACGTAAATCTCGGAGATGGAAACGGGATAAGGATTATAGAGTATTTGAAACTAAACGGGGATGACACTCCTGCATTAATAATAAGTGCCCTTACGGACGTTGAGACAATAGCGGAAGGCTTTTCCGCAGGTGCAGAAGACTACATAAAGAAGCCTTTTGACCCTGAGGAGCTTTTGATAAGATTAAAAGCACGTTTGAGAACAGAAGACCTTAGTTATGGGAAATTGCATTATAAGGACGGTAGATTTTTCATAGAGGATACCGAGCTTGAATTGGGAGAAGTAGAAAGGTGTGTTCTTTTAAAGCTCTTGAAAAACCATGGGAAACCTGTATCCAAAGAAACACTCTACAATTGTATGAAGAATCCTTCTCCTGTGGGTCTAAGGGTAATAATAAATACACTTAGAAAAAAAACGGGATTAAACATCAAAGCAGTTAAGGGTATAGGATATGCCCTGGATTAAAAAATTATTCCCTAAAAATCGTTTTGAAAGAGAAGCATTTTTAAAAGCTTTTATAATTTTCTTTTTTACTATAGAGATATTTATAGGAATTATAACTATCCTTCTCGTAAAAATAGAAGTTGAGCACTTGAAACATAATATTTACCTTAAACTTATTAACTACTCGTACACTTTTGAAGGCAAGGAATTTAAAATAGATATTGTAGAAATTAATGGTGTCAAGGATCTTATTGGTTTTAAAGAAGATAAGGATGGATTTTACATTCTTACACCTATTCCAGGAGTAAAAAGGGATGCATTAAAAATTATATATCCTAAAGAAAAGTTTTTAGAAGATGTAAAACAGACTTTCAGTGAATTTGGAATTTTTTTTATAATAACTACAATTATAAATGCTTTAGTTTCTTATTTCTTTGCTTTATATACAATTATTCCTTTAAGAAAGGCTGTTGAACTTATTACTGAAGTTGCTAAGGATATTTCACATGATATGAATACACCCCTGACAACTCTTATTCTTAATCTCAATATTCTTAAAAGAAAGATTGATGAACAAGCAATTAAACGTATGGAAATGGCAATAAATCAACTTAAGTATCTGCGTGAAAATTTATCAAAATTTCAAGAGAAAAGTGTTTTATGTAAAGAAGAAGTTAATGTTAAAGATATCCTGGAAGCAAGCTTAAGGGACATTTCCAGAATTTATCCGGAAATAGCTTTAAAAGTTTATGCAAAAAATGTAAAAATATTAACGGACAAAAATGTTCTAAAAAGAATTATTGATAATTTAGTAATTAATGCTTTTGAACACAATATAAAAAATGGTGAAGTTAATGTTTTTCTTACGGAAGAAGGGCTTATTATTGAAAATACTTCAAAACCCATAAAAAATATTAATAAAATCTTTGAAAGATTTTATAAAGAATCTCAGAGAGGAACCGGTCTCGGACTTGCAGTTGTAAAACATCTTGTTGATGAACTTAACTGGAAAATAAAAGCAGAATACAGGAACGGTAAATTTAGAATAAGCATTTTATGGAGTAAAAAATAGAAAATTTTCTATTCCATATGTTTATCCTTTATTTTATTTTAATTGTAAGAAAGAGCTAAAAAGACCGAAGCAGAATTTTGTAGGTATCTCCAATTGTAGAAAACTACATTCGGATACAAATGTAGCGATAATAAATTTAAAATATAAAAAAATGAAAATCTTCCTCCTTGGCTCGGACCAAAGAATTGTTCGGTGTGCCCGCGTCTCCTTCGCTAAGGACACATATACGGATGAGTTCAGAGACAAAAAACTGATAAGGTACCTCTTCAAACATAGACACGCTTCTCCCTTTGAGCACAACGTTATAGCCTTTGAAGGAGACAAAGAGCTCTGGTTTTCCCTCCTTGACGAGAACAATCCAGCGATTCAAGTTTACTTCTCAAAGGGACTTATTTTTGTAAATTTAAGGAATGCGATAAATTTGTGGGAAAAGCTTCCTAAAGAAGTGAAAGAAAAGATTAAAGAAGGTTTTCCCGCTACCTACGAAATAGTCAAGAAAAGGGGAGAAATTTCAGACGAGGAGTTAAAAACTCTTCCCTATTCTAAGGACTCTGCTTATGTAAAGGAGAAGATTGAGGTAAGTTCGGGATGGATTGGACTCGTTGATAAGTTGGAGCTTGAAACCGATATAGATTACTACACTTTCATTGTAGAGTGTCCGCTTTTCGTGGCACGCCAATGGTTCAGACATCGCTTCGGCTCTTACAACGAGATTTCCAAAAGATACGTGGGAAAGGAGTTTCTAGAGTTTTTCGTTCCTCCTTACATAAGAAGGCAAGCACAAAGGAATAAGCAGGCTTCTATAGATGAGCCCATAGAAAGAAGTGAAGAGTTTATCCGAAAGATAAAAGGACTTATTGAGAAAAGCGTAGAGCTTTACGAGGAGATAATAGACAACGGAGGAGCAAAGGAATTGGCACGCGGAGTTCTGCCCCAGTTTATGAAGACGAGGTTCTACTGGACCGTTCCGAGGATTTCTTTAGATAACTTTATAACCTTAAGAACTCACGAAGGAGCTCAAAAAGAGATAAGGGAGTTTGCGGAGGTTATTAAAGGTATGGTGGGATACAAGGGTAGTGATAGGAAAAATATGATATAAGTGTAGTTTACGAAAAGGTTACAAAAGCAAAGGAAATCAAAAGCGATAAACATAGATGAAGAGTCAATAGAAACAAAGTATTACATTCTAAGCTAAGAGATAAGTTAAGAGAAAAACTAAAGCATTCTTCCACTCATTTCGTTCTCCCCTTTTTGCTATTGCTTGTTTTATTTACTTCCTATCATCTACAATATAAAGGATAACAGTTCTTGTGATATTAATTCTAATACTGGTGTAGTTGAGGACCCAATAGCTATAGTCACAGAGAAACAGACTTCAGAACCCACACAACCCGTAACTCTTATAGACACAAGTCCAGCAGGTGGAGGTGCAGGATGTAACTCTATAAGCGGTAACGCAATACTTATCCTTCTTTTACTTCTGTTTGGAAGAAAACCATTAAGAAGGTTCGTTTAAAACTTTTTTCGCCTTTTCCTACTTAATTCTTCTTAAAAACAACTGCTAAAATTATTTTAACCATGCGTATAGGGATAATAGGCTTCGGAAACATGGGACAAGCCTTTGCCTTATGCCTTTCCAAAAAGGTGGGAAAGGAGAATATAACCGTTTACGATATAGACCCTGCAAAACGTCAAATTGCTGTAGAAAATGGCTTTGCCTTTGCAAGTGACATAAAGTTTTTGATAGATACTTCAGACCTAATAATGATAGCTGTAAAACCGAAAGATGCTAAAGAAGTTCTAAAAAAATTAAGGGAAACTAAAAACAAGATAATCCTAAGTATAATGGCAGGAGTGAGTATATTTGATATAGAAGAAGAAATTGGGGGAGATAAAAAGATAGTAAGAGTAATGCCAAACCTCGGAGTAGCTGTAGGCAGCGGAGTTATGGCTATAACGGACAACGGAAAGCTTACGGAAGAAGAGAGAAATAAAATTGAAGAGATATTAATTACCTGCGGTAGCCTTTACAGGATAGAAGAGCCTATGTTTGACAGCTTCACTGCGCTTGCCGGAAGCGGACCAGCCTTTGTGTTTGAGTTTATAGATGGTCTTGCACTTGCAGGAGTTAGAGAAGGCTTTAATTACGAGCAGGCTTTAAAAATAGTAATAGACACCCTAATAGGTAGTGCAAAGCTACTCAAAGAGCTCGGAGGAAATCCCAACGAGTGGATAACCCGTGTATCCTCTCCGGGAGGGACAACCATAGAAGGCATAAAGTTTTTAGAAGAAAAAGGCTTTAAAGGTATATTAATGGGATGTATAGAAAAAACTACAGAGAAGGCCAAAAAACTCAAGGGATAATATACGAGAAAGTTTTTAAGAAAGCGAGAATTAGATTATCCAAGAACTTATCTTCAAATATATATTTCCCTATTCAAAAACATACCGATAAGGTAATTAAGTTAACTTCTATATATCAACCGCGGGATGTAGGGGATAGCGTTGTAACAAATCTTAAGAATGTAGAAATAGGCGTAAGGACTGCGGATTGTGTTCCTATAGTACTCATAGGGGAAAACTGGATTGGTACAACTCACGCAGGATGGCGAGGACTTTACAAGGGAATAATTCCTAAAACCTTGGAAACCTTATATGAAGAAGGTGAGCAAAAAATTTACGCTTTTGTATTCCCTTCTGCAAAAGCTTGTTG
This sequence comes from Aquifex sp., assembly GCA_015487405.1. GTDB lineage: Bacteria > Aquificota > Aquificia > Aquificales > Aquificaceae > Aquifex. The sequence goes on from WFPV01000017.1 coordinate 8,779, forward strand.
TTACGAAGTCGGCGAGGAGTTTGAAAGTTTCTTTAACAGAAATTTAATAAGAAAAGAGGGAAAACTGTTCTTTGACCCTCAAGAAGAAGCTGTTTTACAGCTTAAGGAAAACGGAGCAGAGGTTGTAGAAGTAATAAAGGACTGCACCATTTGTAATACAAAATACCCTTCTTATAGGAGGGATAAAACGAAGGAGAGGATTTACACCTCAGTAGTTAAACTTTAATCCTTACACAGCTCTTTGATTTCTTCTAAGTATACTTTTAGTATCTTTAGGTAGCTCTTATACCTTTCGCAGGATATTTCTCCCCTTTTTACCGCTTCCTTTACTTCACATCCCGGCTCGTTCGTATGCGTGCAGTCAGGATATTTACATTGATACCTAAGAAATTCCCTGAAGTAATTTCTGACTTCCCTGGGCTCTACGAACATGGTAGCCTCAACTTTGGAAAATCCGGGAGTGTCCCCTATAAACGAGCCTTTTCCGAAAGGAATTAGCCTTACTCCCGTTGTGGTGTGCCTTCCCCTTTCCGTTTTGGCGCTTACTTCACCCGTTCTTAGCTCTACACCAGTAAGTCTTGAAAGAATTGAGCTCTTTCCCACACCGGAAGGTCCCGCAAGAATACATATAAAACCTTCCAAGTAATCAACGAGCTTATCTATACCTTCTCCCGTTTGCGCGCTAACCCATAGCACATCGTAACCAGCATCCTGATAAATCTTCGTCCAGTATTCAAGTTCCTGTTTTTCTTCTTCGCTTAGTAAATCTATTTTGTTAAAAACTATCACAGGTTCTATGCCAAAGTATTCGTATACGACGAGTAGGTTGTCAAGTAAGAAGTTATTAAATTCAGGCATTTTGATGGTTTGAACAATAATAACCCTATCAACGTTCGCAACCCTCGGTCTAATAAGCAGATTCTTCCTCTCCTCCACCTCCTCTATTGCGAAGGTATTTTGGTCAACCACCTCTCCCCATACGTAATCTCCCGCATAAATCTTTGTCTTCTTGAGAACTTTTCCCCGAGGTATTCCTCTGTAGGTTTTTCCATAGTCTAAGGTATAGACCCCTATAAGCTGAGCCTCCCTGTCGATAACGATAGCTCTCTTTAAATCCTTTCTCTTTGCCATAATTATTTCACCTCTTTTTCCAGTTCAGAAATAGCCCACTTCAAAGTATCTATCACGTAGTTTATCTCTTCCTCTTTTATAACGAGTGGCATCATTAAAACCATAACATCACCGAGAGGTCTCAAAAATACTCCCTTTTCTCTGCACTTGTAAGCTACTTTAAATCCTGTCCTTTCCCCGTAAGGGAAAGGCTCTCCTTTTTCTTTATCTTTAACGAGCTCTATTCCTGCCATAAAGCCAAGTTGTCTGACATCACCTACATGTTTTAACTCCCAGAATTCCTTTAGCCTTTCCGTTAAAAGCTCTATCTTTGGTTGAAGTTTCTCTAAAGTTTTCTCATCTTCAAAGATTTGTATATTCTCAAGTGCAACAGCACAGGCAAGATTATTTCCTGTATAAGTGTGTCCATGGTAAAAGTGTTTTGCTTCTCCGAACTCTCCAAGGAAGGCGTTAAATACTTCATCAGTTGTAAGCGTAGCCGCTAAAGGTAGGTATCCTCCCGTTATTCCTTTTCCCAAGCACATGAAATCAGGAGAAACCCCTTCTTGTTCGCAGTAAAACATCGTTCCCGTTCTTCCAAAACCTGTTGCTACCTCGTCAACAATCATTAAAACGTTATATTTCTTCGTTAGTTCTCTTACTCCTTTTAAGAAACCCCTCGGGAAGGGAAGCATTCCCGCTGCTGCCTGAATCCCCGCTTCAAGGATCATTGCCACTATATCGTTTCTCTCTTTAAGTATTTCTTCCAAGCGTTTTAAGAGCTCGGAAGCACACTCAGGCGTTAATCCCCCGTAGTTCTCTTTACAGAAGAGGTAAGGGGAAGGAAGCTTTATGGTTTTAAATAACAAATCTTTGTAAGTTCCGTGAAACAGTTCTATTCCGCCGACACTTACCGCTCCCACCGTATCCCCGTGATAAGCTTCGGAGAGCGTAATAAAAACGTTTCGTTTCTCTCCCTTGTTTCTCCAGTAGTGGTAAGCCATCTTTATAGCTATCTCTACAGCCTCCGCTCCATCTTCTGAGTAAAAAACCTTATTCAGTCCTTCAGGAGAAATCTCAACAAGCCTTTTAGCGAGTAGTATCGCAGGAACGTTAGAACTACCGAGTGTCGTCGTATGAGCAACTTTACAGAGCTGCTTCATAAGTGCGTTGTTTAACCGGGGGTGATTGTGACCGTGAACGTTACACCACAAGGAGGATATAGCATCTATATACTTCCTTCCATAAATATCCCACAGGTATACGCCTTCTCCCCTCTCAAATATAAGGTTTTCCTCTTCACGATATACCTTCATCTGTGTAAAAGGATGCCAGAAGTACTCCTTATCCCATTTCTCCAAAGTTTCCTTATCTACCTCAAACATACCATATATTCTCCTACAACCTGTTAGAATATCTCAATACCAATGGGTGAGAAATTAGAGAGAGTTTCTCTCCTTATAGAAAAATACCTTGCCGACATCTTCGGGAGGATAAGGATTTACAGGGATGAAAATAAATTTCTTATCCCCTGGGGTGCAACTACTATAGACATTATTATATTTGAAGAAGGGGAAGAGATATTTCTGGATATAAATTCACCGGTTGCTCTAAGGGTAAATCCATCTAAGGACCTTATGCGTTTCCTCCTTTCTGAGAATGGGAATCTAAAGATGTGTGCCTTCTTTGTAGAATTTGAAGAGGGTTATCTCGATATATTCTTGGGAATAAAGATAAGGTATGCAGACATTTCAAGGAATACACTTGAATACATATTGCTCAATGTTGGTAACCTTTCCAACGAGTACGGAAAAGAAATTATTTCCGTGTTTGGAGGTGTATCTTTAAAAGAGTATATAGAAAGAAAGAAAAGTGAGTTGCCTTTCAAAAGCGAAAAACTCCTAAAGGAAGAAATAGAAATAAACGGCCATAAGTTTATTTTGGAGGTATATGCAGAAGACGATGCCTACCTGCTAATAGGGAGGGAAGAGGGGAAAACCGAGTTTGTAATAAGAGCAAAGAGATTTTATAAGGACGCTTATGAAATTTTAAACTTTATGAGGGATATAAAGGAATCTCTTGAAAAACGAGATTTTATAAAGTTAAGAAAACTTTTGAATCCCTTTGAGGTTAACTTTTTTAAGCTATATTCCCTATTTGTCAAGAAGGAAGATGTAAAGAAATTAAAACAACTTGAAGAAGAGATAAATAAACTTCCTGATTTGCTTATAACAGGTCAAATATCCTACGAAGATTATAAAAGAAGAATAAAGAATATAGAAAAAGAGATAGGTCTATAGTAGATTGTTAAAGAATCTACATCTTTCTTTCAAGAAACATGTTTCGCACAGAGGTTTCTTTTTGCATAATCTTTTGCAATGTTCATCTATAAGTGCATGAAACTCCTTATAAACTTTTAAATCCTTAGGAAGATTATTTTCAAAAAAGGATTTTAATGTTTCATAATCTCCTTGTATGCCCATTAATCTAAAGAGCAATCTTTTAGTGTACGCATCTATAACGAAAGAAAGACGATTCAAAGCGTACAAAAGTATAACATCGGCAGTTTCTTTTCCTACACCTTTAACTTTCAAGAGCTCATCCCTCGTTGTTTTTTCAAGTTCACCAATAGAAGGGTATACTGTTACAAAGTTCTTTAGATACTTAGCTTTTTGTCTATAAAAACCTGCAGGTTTTATAAGCTCTGCAAGCTTGTAGGAAGAGACATTTCTTATTCCTTCAAAACTTAGTATCTTTTCTCTTTTTAGATTTTCTAAAGCTTTTTCTACATTTTTCCAATTTGTATTTTGGGTAAGTATAGCTCCTATTACTACTTCTTCCCTTGGGTCTGTACCGTGAACCCTATGGTACTCTTCGTCTGCTGGCCACCAGTTCTGTTCACCGTACTCCTTTAAAAGAGTTTTGTATAGCTCAATTAGTTCTCTTTTACCACTTCTAAGCATCCAAATCCTTGATATCTTCTAAAACCAAGACCATACCTGTAAATCTCATTAAGAACATACGGGTCTGCTTCGAGGGTGAATATACCTTGATATGCAACTATCTTTATAACTTTTTCTTTATCACTCGGTCCTACTAAGTGTTTCACAACAGCTTTCTTTCCATCTTTATGAACAAACTTCAACTCGGGAAGACCGTTAAATATACACTTAAGCGAATACCTCAGTTCCTGCGTAAAGGCTTCATCATCGTAGACTATGAAGCTGTCACCGTTCATCTTTAACCCAGAAGGTAATACAGGATGCCTTTCCTTATTTACAACAATGATAGGAGAAAGGGTTCTAAATACTTGTTTTGAAGAGTTTATGTTATCTTCATCAACAACCTCTGTTTTTACTATTTTCATGCTTCCGTTAATGTGTTTTGCCCTGTACTCCTTAAAGTTTTTTAAACCTTTGTTAAACCTTATAAAAAAGTCGGGGCTTCCTGAAGATACAGTTAATATAGCTTTTCCGTCGTTTCTTATAGAATTGCCGTTAACACTTATTCCGCTGAAAAAAACGCAGAAGGTAAAGGGCTTGAAACTTTTTCTAGAAAATACCTTATCAGAATATTCCTTATCCTCGCTCTCTAAAACTTTCTTAATAAAGGATAATATAGAACGCCTGTAAAATATAGAAACTTCACGAGGAACTTCAAGATAAATTTTCACCCTCATTATTTCCTCCTCCCCTTATCTTTATTATTTGTTGTTATTTTATCCTTTAACAGAACATCCTTAATAAAATAATTTTGAGCTATGTTAAATATGTTATTCAGAGTCCAGTAAAGTACAAGTCCAGCAGGAAAATTGATAAACAGAAGTGTAAATATTCCTGCCATAAGGTAACCCATCAAAGCCTGCTTTGGGTCGGGAGAGGGAGTAAGCTTTTGTTGAAGTATCATAGTAAGCCCCATTATTATGGGCAATATGTAGTATGGGTCCTTTTCCGCCAAGCTTGGTATCCATAGAAAACTACTTACTTTCAAGTCAACGGTGATTATTAAAACTTTATACAAAGCAAAGAAGATAGGTATCTGTAGGAGTATAGGTAAACATCCTGAGAAAGGATTAAAACCCACCTCTGCATAGAGTTTCATCATTTCCTCCTGGAGTTTAACCGGGTCGTCCTTGTATTTTTGCTTAAGTTTTTCCAATTTTGGAGCAACTTGTTGAAGTTTTAACATAGAAACTGTGCTCTTATAACCAAGAGGGAACATGAAAATCCTTATTATCAAAGTTAAGACGAGTATTGATAACACCCAGCTTCCCGTGTGCTCATAAATCCAGTAGAGGAAAATAAACAGAGGTTTAACGATAATTTTAAGAGTTCCCCAGTCTAGTAAATCTTCCAAGCCGAGTTCCCTTAGCCTTGCGTAATCCTTTGCTCCATAGTAAAGGATTATTGGTTCTGTGTATAGAAGTGTTGTGAAACTTCTCCAATGTTCTCCAACTTTAACCTTATAGATTATTATCTTTTGAAGGTTTCCTTTTCCACCTTTGAAAAAGTATCTACTCTCTTCACCTGATAAGGCTATCTTTCCGGAAAATTCATTCACACCTTTTAGGTCATCTACATCTAATCGGATTAATTGGTTGTTTATGTAAAGGATAGGACCAACATGAGTGTAAAAAGCCTCATCGTCAGGATAAGTTCCCACAAATACCCAGAAAGGTTTTTTTAATCCTTTGACTTCTAACTTTAAAGTATAGTTTTCATATTTCAAAATTTTTTCAATGTTTAACTCTTTATGCTTCAGCACAACTTTATCTTTAACTTTTAAAATTTCGTATTCACCGAAGTTAATTTTTCTATCCAGTTCAGGATTTCCTGTGAATAATTCTAAGGGATATATCTTTAACTGTCTCTCTGCCTGTGAAATAAGGTCGTAACCATATTTTTTGTCGATTAGTCTCAAAATTTTACCACCTTTTTGGGAAATTTCTAAGGAGAATAGCCCTAAATTAACCTGAACTTTTTCTGCATATTCCTGCTTTTCTCGGAATGTTCCAAGCATTAATTGAGGAATTTCAACTTTTTCTAAGATATTTGCTTTTCTCTCTTCTTTCTTAATTGTTTGTTGGCTCGTTACTTCTTCCTTTGTTTGAGGAGGTTTAAAAAACATGGTGTAAATGTATTGATATACAAACATTAAAAGGAAAACACCTATACCAAACAGAAGAATTCTTTTCCAGAACTGTGTTTCGTCGTTGTTTTTCATCATGGATAATCAACTCCTCCCTTAAAAAGGGGATTGCACCTGAGAATTCTAAAGAAAACCTTAATGGAACCTTTCAAAGCACCGTATTTTTCAATCGATAAAACAGCGTATTCTGAACAGGTAGGATAATACCTACAACTTACAGGATATAAGGGAGAAATAAATCTTTGCCAAAACCTGATTAATAAAATTAATATTTGCTTCATTTACGGGGCTAACCTCTTTCTTCCCTTCTTCCTTCTCCTTGCAATAATTTTTCTTCCAGACTTTGTTCTCATTCTCGCTAAAAAACCGCTCTTTCTCTTCTTTCTCTTTATTGATATGTGCGGTTTTAAGCCTTCAGTAACCATTTATTCTCCTCCTCGGGAAAAATAAATTGGGAAGGGCAGAGCCCTTAAACAACGAAGAGAAGTATGAAAGCTATTAATAACCCGTAAAGAGCAATAGTTTCAATGAACGCAAGTCCTATAAACATAATAGTTTGTAATCTTCCACCCGCATTGGGATTCCTTGCTATTCCTTCCTGAGTTCCTCTAACTGCATGTCCCATACCTACACCGGCACCCAGCCCTGCAAGACCTATCGCTAGACCCGCTCCGAGGTAAAGTAGACCCTTTTCTAAAGACATTCCACCTTCTTCAGCTGCCATAGCTATCGCGGGCATAATGGCTATTAGGAATGTTAACAATCTCTTCATCTCCTACCTCCTTTCAGTTTATTTGATTATAAAGGAAGAAATATTTATATCATCTATAGTTTTGCACAGAATATGAGTAGGATAACACGCCCAGATTAGTAAGTCATAACTTCTATTTTGAAGAAACCTTTTTACTTCTTCGTATATAGGGCCTACCTGAAAGTGAACTTCAGGCAGAGGTGTATTGGTATTCTTTTCCCAAAGGTAGGTTAGGTGTTTCTTCATCCGGTTGACACTTTCCTCCTTTACGTTAGGAGGCACTGGCATGCCCAAGGATACACTGCTCTTTTCCAGATTGTAGACGTCTTCAAGGATTGCTAGAATCTCAAGTTCAACTCCCAACTTTTCTTTTAGCTCCACACTGACTTTAACCGCCTTTTCACACTCTCTATAGGAATCCGTTATTACGAGCAATCCCTTCATATTAATGCTCCTCGTGAGCTACAGCTCCTGCTATGTAGACAACAGAAAGAATCATAAAGATGTAAGTCTGGATAAAAATGGCTAAGAACTTTATAGCGATAACGAATATTAAAACTGCAGGTGATAGTACTAAGGTGAAGGGATTTTTTATAGATAAGCTAACGAGTGTAAGTAAGAGTAATCCTCCAGCTTTCATATTGGCAAATAAACGCAAAGAAAGAGTTATAGGTCTTGCAAGGTGGGAAATTATTTCAACTATAAAGAAGAATGGAGCCATTAAAGGTATGGGGCCCATAAAGTGCTTTATGTAGTTAATACCGTTTTCTCTGAATCCTTCGAAGTGATAATAGATAAACACAAGGAGTGCTAAGGCGAGGTTGGTGTTTATGTTGGCTGTGGGGGCTTCAAATCCCGGAACCATTCCGAGTATATTTCCAAAAAATACGAACAAGCCTATTGCTGCAATTAAGGGAACGTATTTGTAACCCTTCTCACCTACGTTTTCGTAGAGCATATTCCTAACGAAGTGGAGATATCCTTCCAAGAGGGCTTGATACTTTGTCGGTTTTAAAGAAGGTTTTCCTCCGAGGAGCACAAAAACTATAGCTATTGCAACTGCTATTAATCCGTATGCAACGTGCTCGTATCCCATTTTTCAACCCCTTGCTCTGTTCAGCCAAAAAGATTATAACATAAAATCATGCTTGCAAAACGTATAATTCCTTGCCTTGACGTGGATAAGGGGAGAGTCGTAAAGGGTGTTAAGTTTTTAAATCTTAGAGATGCAGGTGACCCTGTAGAAGTTGCAAAGAGATACGAGGAAGAGGGGGCGGATGAGCTCGTTTTTTTAGACATAACAGCCTCCGCAGAAGGCAGAGACATAATGCTGGATGTTGTAAAGAGGGTTGCAGAAACTGTGTTTATGCCTTTCACGGTAGGAGGGGGCATAAGAAACCTTGAAGATGTGAGGAGGCTTTTGGAAAGTGGTGCGGATAAGGTTTCAATAAATACTGCAGCAGTGAAAAATCCTGAGCTTATATATGAGGGAGCAAAACGCTTTGGGTCACAATGTATAGTGGTGGCTATAGACGCGAAACGTAAAGGAAATTCTTGGGAAGTTTATATCCACGGAGGAAGAACACCTACAGGTCTTGATGCTGTAGAGTGGGCAAAGAAGGTGGAAAGCTTAGGGGCAGGTGAAATTTTGCTGACGTCTATGGATAGAGATGGAACGAAGGACGGATACGATATAGAGCTCAATAAAGCCATATCTAAGGTTGTAAAGATACCTGTTATAGCATCAGGAGGAGCTGGAAAAAAGGAGCATTTCTACGAAGTGTTTAAAGAAACTCAAGTGCAAGCTGCTTTGGCGGCTTCCGTATTTCATTTTAGAGAAATATCTATTCCAGAATTGAAGGAGTTCCTGCTTAGTAAAGGCATTCCCGCGAGACCTAACTCTTAATTTAATGCATTTTGCTTACCAAGCATTCCATTATATCCTTTTGAAAAAGGCGTTTAGCTATTTCTATGGCTCTTTTTTTTGCGATTGCTTCATTCTTTTTAATGTCCGTTGACTTGCCATCTGCATATCCTACTATTTCTACACTTGCTTTTATGCCATATTTTTCTATCTGTTTTAACAAATTTCTAATGTTTTTAATGTTTTCGTCGTTTATTTCTGTTTTAGCGTAACTAAACAAAAAGGAGTACTTTACTTCTAGAACTACTTCTTCTTTTTTTGGTAAAGGTTTTTTTAGTTCTACGTATTTAATGTAAGGCTTTCTAAGCTTTCCTTTAAACTTATACTCTACGATGAGTTTTTCCCCTACAGATATGGAAGGTAAAGGGAAGGAAATGTAGTTCTTTTTTACATCTACGGGGTATACAATAAAAACTTCTTCAATCTCCGGTGAGTTACTTATTACTCTTTTTACATGTGCTTCTTCGTGGACGAATCCTTTTTCTATAGGTTGTACAAGGAGTAAATCTCTCTCCAATGGGCGAACAGCCTGAATTTGCGTGATCACTTTTTCCCCTTCAACCTTAAACTCTAAATTTATAGAAGGGTTTTCTTCTGTAACTCTTTCTTCTTGAAAATGAACGGTTTTTGTAATAATAGGGATACGGATTATAACGTCTGTCTTCCTGTACTTTTTTCCTACTTCTTTTACGGTTATGTATTTTAAATCTACACTGTAAGGGAGGTTACACTTAGGTTGTGCGTATGTAATGCCTACTATCGAGAGAATTAAGAGTAAATTTATAATCAACCTTCCCCCTCCTCATTTTATTTCTTGAAATTCTTCTGCCAGTATCTTTAGTTTTCCATTTTCTTTGAGAATGTACATCCTTTTTATACCTTTGTCCGAGTAGGAGTCTGAGTCATACTCTTGGAAGAACTCTACCACATAATAGGATGGTTCTCCTTTTAAACCTTCCCTAAAAGCGAGTATAGTTAGTTTAGATATCTTTACCTTGATGTACTTTTTCCCGAGAACGGTCCGTTTTTTATACTCTACCCATTCTTTGAAACCTCCTCCCTTCCATTTGAAGTGACGGGAGTAAAAGGATATGTACTTATCAAAATCCTTATTTTCCCAAGCGGTTTTCCATTCCATTATATAGCTTTTTATATTCTCAACCTTTAGATTTTGGGGAATTACTTTATAAATACCTATGAGTGTATTGGAGAGATTTATTTTTGGAAATATTCTTTCCCTTAAGGCTTTATTGTCTGCTACGATACATCCTCTCGTGCTGAAGGGGAGATAATTTCTATTATCTTCATTACTGCCGTGGAGCCATATGCCACTGCCGGATTTCCCTAAATACCTGTCGTAGGGGTTTGGATAGTTTAAAACTGCCGCAAGTCCTCCGTAGATGTCTGAAAGCTCTTCAGGAGGAATGAAACGTGTGAAGTAGTATATACCTTCCGGTGTTTTGCCATCACCTTCCACCCACTTGTCTCCTATATTCTTTCCCGTGGTAACAGGATGCATCTCTACAAGTTCATTCCCTTTAAATACGAGAAGATACTGGGACATTTTTTCTACAAGAAAAACGTAATGTTCCGGTGGATTTTCAAGGATTACCGGCGGAACTTTCTTGAACCTTGTTTTGAGAATACTCTCTATCTCCTTCCTGTAGGTTTCGGGATTTGAAACCTTTCTTATAAGAAAATTGAAACGGTAATAGGAGGGATTATAATTCGGCATTAGTTTTATAGATTTTAGATAGAACTTAAGGGCTTCATCCAGGTCACCTTTTTGTTCTGCTACAAGACCTTTTGCGTAATACTCAAGATACTTTTCTACAGTTATTTCTAAGTTTTCAAAGTAAGCCTTTAAGGCTTTGAGTTCCGTTGGGGAAGCTTTATTTTCTGCGGCTTTCAGGAGTAATTTATCGATTTCCCCTTTCTCCAGTTCTACAAACCCAAAGGTGAGTAAAGAGAATAGGAAACTAAAAAGTAAAGTGATTATCATTTGTTTTCTTCTTCTCTCCTTATTACTTTTACCTTTCCTTCGGCTATGTCTTCAATGGCTTTGAAGGTTTTCTTAACGAGTCCTTCCTCGGTTCTTACAAAGAAATCTTCCCCCTCCTCGAGTATCTGTAGAGTCCTTTTTATTGCTGCGTGGACAAGTTCGTACCTGGACTCGACCCTTTTTAGAGCTTCCTCTATCTTAGGTCTCCTTGACATAACATTTTCCTCCTTTTACAAGGTTTACTATATCCGACCCCTGTAAATATTTTTCTATATTATTTAAAACTCTTTTAGTTTCAACTCTGTATGAAAGTATTATAGCCTTAACTTTCTCTACTGCATTATTTAAAAAATCGTTTATCACTATGTAGTCAAAGTACTTTGCGCAGGGGATTTCCTCCTTTGCTGTTTGAAGACGCTTTTCTAAGTTTTTATCTACATAACCTCTCCCTTCTATTCTTCTCTTTAACTCTTCAAAGGATGGAGGTAAAAGAAATATAGAAACAGCTTCTGGCATTAGGCTCTTTACCTTGAAGGCTCCTTGGACATCGATTATGAGAAGTGCATCCTTTCCTTGGGAAAGTATATCCTCTATGTCTTTTTTCGGTGTTCCGTAATAGTTTCCGTAGACATTTGCAAACTCAAGAAAGTAATTTTCCTTTATCTTTTTTTCAAACTCTTCCTTGCTTATAAAGCGATAATCCAAGCCATCTACTTCGCCCGGTCTGGGAGATCTCGTGGTATAGGTGATTACTCTGACAAGGTCAGGAAGCTGACTGAGAACCTTTTTTGCTACGGTTGTTTTTCCTGTTCCAGAAGGTGCGGATATAATAAAAACTTTCCCCATTTTTCATTAAAATTATATTAGATACGGCGAAGCCGTAATAACTAAAGTTCTCCTGAGTCGGTTCTTACCCAAATAGATGATAGTAGGTAAAAAGAGCGAGAGCATAATGGAGAGAGCGAAAAGACCGGAAGAAGGCTTTAGTCCTTCGCTTAAATGCTGCTAACTTGTCCCTTAGCTTGGAATGCAAAGCTTCGTTTCTATTGACTC
>WFPV01000018.1 GCA_015487405.1 Aquifex sp.
AGGAAGATTCTGAATAAATACACCTGGAAGGCTTACCTTGAACATGAAGGTGTGATAAGGCACAAAGCCAAGGACATGATAGACCATTACATAAAACACGTATTCCCTAACAGATTTAAGGCTCAGGTGGTTGCAGTTTCAAGACTTGCAGCTATAAGGTACAAGCACGCCCTTGAGGAGGCTCTGAAAGAGAAGATAAAAGAGCTTGAGAGCCAGGGCTGTTCACAGGAAGACCTTGAGCTTTTAAAGAGAATAAAGGTTGAGGTCGTCATTTCAGGCTCACCCAATGACCCGCCGGAATGGAGTGAATACACTGACCCTGAAAAGCACGAGAGAGTTATAACGAGCTTTAAGCTTCCCTTTGACAAAACTGACGAAAACGGGATCAGCGGAGAGGTTGGTATTCTGGTAGTTCAGAGTATGTTGATTACTGGCTTTGATGCACCCATTGAGCAGGTTATGTATCTTGACAATGTCATCAAGGAACACAACCTTCTTCAGGCGATAGCGAGGGTTAACAGGGTATATAAGAACAAGTCCTGCGGTTTTGTGGTTGATTACGTGGGTGTCTTAAAACACCTGAGAGAAGCTCTATCCATTTACGCGGACGAGGATATAGAGGAGATAGAGAAGGTAGTTGAAAACAAAGCCAAAAGCTTTGATGAGCTTGAGTTTGTGAGAAATCAGATAGAGGAGTTTTTTGAGAAGTATGAGGTTGAGAACTGGCGGGAAAACGTTGAGGAATGTGTTGACTTACTGGCAGATGAAGAGGTTAGGGATGAATTTGTCTCCTTAGTAAGGAAATTCAACAGGGCGATGGATGCTGTTTTGCCTGACCCGAGGGCTCTCAGGTATGTGACGGACCTGAAAATACTTAACTTCATAAAACAGACCGCGAGGAACAGATACAGGGATGAAAAGCTCAGCTTAAAGGACGCAAGCAGGAAGATAAGGGAGATAGTAGAGGAGTTTTTAGTCTCCAAAGGAGTAAATCCTAAGATACCTCCAACACCGCTTTTTGATGATAAATTTTTGGAGGAGCTTGAGCACAAGCCCGCTAAAACAAAGGCAAAGGAGCTTGAGCACGCGATTACTGAATACATATCAAAGCACTATGAGGAAGACCCCGAGCTGTATGAAAGATTTTCAGAAAAGCTTAGGAGAATCCTTGAGGAATATAAGGAGAACTGGGAAACTTTAGCTAAAGAACTGGAGAAGCTTAGGGAAGAACTTAAAAAAGGGAGAGAAAGCGAAGAAACCTTCGGATTTGATCCTAAAAAGGAAATGCCTTTCTTGGGATTGCTGAAAAGGGAGATCTTCGGAAAAAAGCAAATCTCAGGGCTTGGGGAAAAGGATATAAACGCACTTGTAGAGCTAACAAGGGATATAGTGGGGATTATCAAAAGTGAGGCAATTACGGTCAACTTCTGGGAGAGCTATCCAAAGCAGAAGAGATTGAAGTCTCACATAATAAATAACTTCTTGCTTCCTAAAAGGAAGGAGTATCCTGTTCTCTGGGAAAAGAGGAAGGAGATAGCTCAAAAACTCCTTGAGCTTGCCTACCATATCTACGGAGGAAGCAAGTAATGGAGGATATCAGGATTGAGAAAATCGTCAGGAGTAAGAGAAAAACCATAGCCCTTCAGGTAACTGATAGTGCAACCCTTATCATTAGGGCGCCTTATGATGTAGGTGAGGAAACACTCCTTAAAGTAATGCTCAAACATGAGAAATGGATAAGAAAGAAGATAGAAGAGATTAAGAGGAGGGACCCAAAAGTAGGGAAAAAAGAGTTTGTCAACGGTGAGGGTTTTCTTTATTTGGGAAAATACTACAAACTGACAATAGTGGATAATCAGGATGTCCCCTTACACTTTGATAACGGTTTTTATCTGCTTAGGGATTACCTGCCTGTAGCAAGGGAGACTTTCATAAATTGGTATAAAAAGCGAGCATACGAAAAGATTAAGGAAAGAGTGGAGTTCTACGCCCAAAAGAGGGGCTTAAAGTATAACCGCATAAACATAACTAACGCAGAAAAAAGGTGGGGTTCCTGCTCAGCTAAGGGGAACCTCAACTTCAGCTGGAGACTTATAATGGCTCCCCTTCCTGTTATTGACTACGTTGTTGTTCATGAACTCGTTCACCTTGTAGAAAAAAATCATAGCAAAGCCTTTTGGAATAAAGTTAAGTTATTGTTGCCAGATTACGAAAAACACAAGAATTGGCTTAAAGAAAAACAACATTTGCTAACATTATAGATCAAAACATGATTGACCCCTTATTTCTCAGCCTAAAACTTTCCCTTCTCACAACTTTTATTTTGATAATCCTGTGCCTCATTCTTTGTTTTCTTCTTTACTTTTATAACTTTCCCCTTAAACAGATCCTGATAGCTTTATTTTTATTACCTATCCTGCTTCCACCCACCGTTCTGGGATTTTATCTTCTTTATATATTCAGTCCATCCTCTCCCGTAGGCGGTTTGTACAAGCATATAACAAATAAAACTCTGAGTTTTTCCTTTGAAGGCTTGCTTTTGGCTTCCCTTATATATTCAATGCCTCTTGCCTTTTTTCCCCTGTGGGAAGCGGTAAAAAATATAAATGTAAGATGGATAGAAATAGCCTATGTTTTCGGGTATTCAAGGATGGAAACATTCTTTAAGGTCATTCTGCCAAATATAAAGGGTTACATAATTTCCGCCTCAGCCTTGGTTTTTGCTCATACTATGGGTGAGTTCGGCGTGGTACTCATGGTGGGAGGAGATATACCGGGGAAAACAAGAACAATATCCATATACATATATGATGCGGTTCAATCCCTTGACTACAAAGAAGCACACAAAGCATCCATTGTCCT
>WFPV01000019.1 GCA_015487405.1 Aquifex sp.
ACGGAAGGAGGTAAAAACCCATGGCTGTAAAGGAAATAATAGACGCACTCAAGTCCGAAAATCTACAGGACTTAGGACTCAACCAAAACCTTGCCCAGCTCGTAAAGGACATTAAGATGGCAGGAAATACCCTGACCATAGTGATGGAGCTACCAAGAGATGGACTTGAGGATGTCCTGAGAGCAAAAACCATAGACGTTTTATCTAATCTTCCTGACGTTGAGAAGGTGGATATAAAGTTTGTAAAAGGACAGGGAGCTCAAACTCCTCCACAACATCAACCTCCTCAAGGAGCACCCGGAGCTCCCGTAATGACCCAACCTATGTTCACCCGTAAGAAAGTTCCCGGAATTAAGCACATAGTAGCGGTAGGTAGCGGAAAAGGGGGAGTAGGAAAGTCTACCGTTGCGGCGAACTTAGCCGTGGCTCTCTCCAAGCTCGGTTATAAAGTAGGACTCCTCGATGCGGACGTTTACGGACCAAGTGCTCCTACACTTTTCGGTCTAAAAGGTGAAAGAGTTACCGTTGACAAGATGAACAGACTCGTTCCCATAGAAAAGTATGGAATAAAGATTCTCTCAATAGGATTCATGCTTCCCTCCGAAGACACTCCCATCATCTGGCGCGGTCCTATGCTAATGAAAGCACTCACCGAGTTTCTCTTTAGTACCAACTGGGGAGAACTGGACTTCCTTATAATGGACCTCCCGCCCGGAACGGGGGACGTCCAAATAACCCTCGCGCAAAACGTTCACCTCACGGGAGCTGTTGTAGTCACCACACCCCAGGATGTAGCCCTCGCTGACGTTAAAAAGGCGGTTTCAATGTTTAAGGAAGTAAACATCCCTATACTCGGAGTTATAGAAAACATGGCTTACTTTATATGCCCCAGTGATAAGCAGAAATACTACATCTTCGGTAAGGGAAGAGTAGCGGAGTTTGCAAATACCTACGGTCTAAAAATACTCGGTTCTATTCCCATAGACCCCGAGGTGGCGGAAAAGTCCGACAAGGGAGAGCCCATAGTTATATCACATCCCGACAGCGAAGTTGCTAAAGCTTTTATGAGCATTGCTAAAGTTTTAAGCCAAGTTGTGCAGTAAATTTTATGAATTGAGGAGGTAAAAAGATGTTTAAAACAAAAGCCGGGAAGAAAGTTGTTTACGTAGACCATATAGCTACAACTCCCGTTGCGGAAGAAGTTGTAGAGGCTATGATGCCCTACTTTAGGGAGATATTCGGTAACCCCACATCTCTACACAGTTTCGGTCAAGAGGCAAAGAAAGCCGTTGAAAAGGCAAGGGAGCAAGTGGCACAGCTTATAAACGCAAACATTCCTGAGGAAATAATATTTACCTCCGGAGGAATAGAAGCTAATAACCTCGCGATAAAGGGAATAGCTCAAGCTTACAAGAGAAGAGGAAAGCACATAGTCACCACCGAGATAGAACACCACTCCATACTCCACCCCTGCAAAACCTTAGAAAGGGAAGGATGGGAAGTAACCTACCTAAAACCCGATAAATATGGACTCATAGACCCCGAACAGGTTAGAGAAGCTGTAAGGGAAGACACTGTTCTCGTATCCATAGGACACTCCAACAGAGAGATAGGAACCATTCAAAATATAAAAGAGCTTGTCAAAGCGGCAAAGGAAAAGAATCCTAAGGTAATCTTCCACACCGACGCTGCTCCTACGCTCGGGCACTATCCCGTTGACGTTCAGGATTGGGGAGTGGATGCTGCGTCCTTCACCGCGCACCTGATGTACGGACCGAAGGGTGTGGGAGCTCTCTGGACGAGAAAAGGAGTCAGAGTAAAGCCTCTCATAGAAGGAGGAACTCAGGAAAGAGGAGTGAGAGCTGGAACTGAAAACGTTCCCGGAATAGTAGGATTCGGAGCAGCGGCAGAGCTCGCTATGAAAGAGCTTGACGACAGGATGAAGAGACTTTCCTACTACAGAGACAAATTAAGAAAGGGTCTCGAAGAAAGGGTAGATTACATAGAGTTCACCGGACACCCAACCCAAAGACTGCCCCATCACCTCTCTATAATCGTTCACTTCATTGAAGGTGAGGCTATGCTCCTAAGACTTGACCTCATGGGTATAGAAACGGCATCCGGTTCCGCGTGCGTATCTCTGGCACTCAAACAATCTCACGTCCTCAGCGCTATAGGTGTTCCCAAGGAAGTTTCTAACGGTTCGGTGGTCTTTTCCTTCGGAAGGGAAAACACAGAAGAAGATGTGGACTACATACTTGAAGAGTTCCCCAAGGTTATTAACTGGCTTAGAGAGGTTTCTCCCTTCAACCCAGAAAACTGGGAAAAATACGTAAAACAGAGAGGATAAAATATAAATAAGTGAGTAAACTTTCCTTCTCTATTTACATAATTCTCTTTCTCCTTCTGCTTTTTTCTTTCCTGTATATACTTTTACCTTTTTCCGACCCAATACTTTGGGGGATAGTTCTCAGTATAGCCGTTCAACCCCTTTATAAATTTTTTAAGAAAAGATTGAAAAATGAAAGTATTGCGGCTTTGATTGTAGTAGTTATAGTCTTTGTTACACTCGTAATTCCCGTATCCATAATAGCCCTCGTAGCTGCTCAACAGTTTATTCTTTTTTCCGTAAAAGTCATAAATTTTATTCAGACCCATAAGATAGAGGACATTGTCCTAAGTATAAAGCAAATACCCTTTTTCAGGGATAAGGTAGAGGAGCTATCTCCCCTTCTAAACTACCTTCAGACTCCCGAGTTTAAACAAACGCTCCTCGGAATAGTAAATAAGGTTCTTACCTTTATAGGGAACAACCTTCGGAATTATGTCTACATAGTTACTAACGGATTCTTTAACATTTTTGTTCTCCTACTTACCCTCTTTTTCATTCTGAGGGACGGAAAGATTCTGTTGCGTGAAATCAGGAACCTAACCCCTCTCAAGGATGAGGACAAGGACGCTATTTTTGAAACTATGTATAAGACCGTTCTTGCGGTGATATACGGAACTGCAGGAACTGCAGTGGCTCAATCTGTTATGGGTTTTATAGGCTACACCCTTGCCGGCATTGAGTTCGCTCTTATATGGAGTATCCTTACCTTTTTTGCAGCCTTCATCCCTCCCTTTGGAGCAGCTTTCGTATGGGTTCCTTTAGATATTTACCTCTTTGCTACCAAAGGTGTAAAGGAGGGCTTTATACTCCTAATTTGGGGAACACTCTTTATATCTACTATGGATAACATCGTTAGACCTTTGGTTATGCAGCAAGGAATAAAGCTTCCCTACATAGCCCTTTTCTTCTCAACCATTGGAGGCTTAATTCAGTTCGGTTTTATCGGAGTATTCTTAGGACCTTTGATTCTTTCAACCCTTATCGTAGTAGTGGATATATACGAGAAACGGGTTATTAATCGTTTAGGTACTTAAAGGCTTTATCACCTATATCCTTTCTGTAATGCATTCCTTCAAAGCAGATGTATCTGATGGCGTTGTAAGCCTTTTCCTTAGCTTCCTTTAGAGTGTTTCCGTAAGCACACACGTTTAAAACCCTACCGCCCGATGTAACGAAGAAATCTCCTTCTTTACTCGTTCCTGCATGGAAAACAACGACGTCTTTAAGTTTTCTTACCATATCCAACCCATGAATAATTTTTCCCTTCTCGGGTTTTTCAGGGTATCCGCGTGAGGCTAGAACTACGTCAAGTGCCCACCTCGGATTCTCTTCTATTTTTACGTCTTTACCCTCGTAAAAGTCCAACAATGTTTGTAGTAAATCGTTCTTTATACGCATCAAAATGGGCTGAGCCTCAGGGTCCCCTAAGCGGACGTTAAATTCTAAAACCTTTGGTCCTTCTTTTGTTATCATCAAACCTGCGTAAAGGAAGCCTCTATAAAAAATACCTTCCTTTTTTAGTCCCTCAATTACTCTCTCAACAATTTCCTTCTTTATTTTTTTTTCTACGTCGGGAGTTATAACAGGGGTGGGAGAGTAAGCTCCCATTCCTCCAGTGTTAGGTCCCTTATCTCCGTCAAGGAGACGCTTATGGTCCTGAGAAGTTGGTAAAGAGACGTATTTATCCCCGTTTATCATGACTATGTAGGAAGCCTCTTCACCTTCTAAGAAATCCTCTATCACGACTTTTTCTGAGGCTTTTCCAAAAAGTTTTTGGTTCATAAACTTATATAAAGTTTCTATGGCTTTCTCTACGCTTTCACAGACTACCGCTCCCTTTCCCGCGGCAAGGCCGTCAGCCTTCACTACTATAGGAGCTCCAACTTCTTCAACGTATTTTTTAGCTTCCTGAAAATCTGTAAATGTCCTATACCTTGCAGTGGGTATTCCGTATTTTTCCATAAACTGTTTGGCGAAGGCTTTACTTCCCTCAAGCTGGGCAGCCTCCCTGTTAGGACCAAAGATTTTTAATCCTCTTTTTTCAAACTCGTCTACTATTCCCTCAACGAGGGGTGCTTCGGGTCCAACGACTGTAAAGTCTATACCTTCCTTTTGTGCAAAATCCGCTAAGGCCTTCACATCCGTAGGTGAAATGTCAACCTTTTTTGCTATTTCCCATATACCTGCGTTTCCCTTAGCTACAAATAACTCACTTACTAATGGACTCTGTTTGAGTTTCCACGCTATTGCGTGTTCTCTTCCTCCGTTTCCTATAACTAATACTTTCACGTTTAAGTTATTATAAATAATTGATGGGGGAGTTAATATAAAAATGTATGTAAGGGGGTTTAGAACTAATGGAAGATTCAGCTATTCAATCAAATGAAGTGAGACTTATAGATATTATCAAACGTGCTCTGGAGCTTAAAGCCAGTGATATACATATAACGCCTGGAGTGCATCCCTGTGTGAGGGTGGACGGTCTTATACGTCAATTAAAGGAGTTCCCAAAGCTAACTTCCGAGATTACTCAAAAACTTGCCTACTCTGTAATGTCAGAAAAAGCAAGGCAAAAATTAGAAGAGACCGGTCAGGTAGACTTTTCTTTTGGTGTTAAAGGAATAGGAAGATTCAGAGCTAACGCTTTTTATCAAAAAAACACCGTAGCATTAGCTCTTAGAAGGCTTCCTGCAGAGATTCCCAAAGCCCAAGAGCTCGGCCTTCCCGAACGTATATACGAATTGTGCCACAAAAGGATGGGATTAATCTTGGTAACAGGTCCCACAGGCTCAGGAAAATCTACAACTATCGCTTCGATGATAGATTACATAAATGAAAACATGGCCTATCACATAATCACCATTGAAGATCCAATAGAGTATTTGTTTCCTCACAAAAAATCTATAGTAAACCAAAGGGAAGTTGAACAGGATGTATTTAATTTCTACGAAGCTCTTAGAGCAGCTCTCAGAGAAGACCCAGATGTTATCTTCGTAGGAGAGATGAGGGATTTAGAAACTATGGAAACAGCTCTAAGGGCAGCGGAAACTGGACACTTAGTTTTTGCAACACTTCACACCAACACGGCAATATCCACAATTACGAGAATAGTTGATATGTTTCCTGCGGAAAAGCAAGAACAAATAAGAGTTCAACTTTCCTTCGTTCTACAAGCTGTGATATCTCAAAGGCTTCTTCCCAAAATAGGAGGAGGAAGAGTCCTTGCGTACGAACTGCTTATTCCCAACACCGCGGTAAGGAACCTAATAAGGGAAAATAAACTCCAACAGATTTACTCCATAATGCAAAGCGGTCAAGCGGAAACAGGGATGCAAACGATGAACCAGAGTTTATACAAGCTCTACAAGCAGGGTCTTATCAAATTAGAGGACGCTTTAGAGGCGTCTCCCGACCCGAGAGAGCTCGAAAGGATGTTAAAATCTTCTGTAAGTAAGTAATGCCGAAGTATAAATACAAGGCTATAACGCCCGATGGAAGGATCGTTGAGGGAGAAGGAGAGTTTCCGTCTTTAATGAGTCTGGTTGATTATTTGAATAAAGAAAATCTCACACTTATTACAAGTACTGAGATTGATGAAAAAAAGGAAAGAGGGCTACGTATAGAGATACCTACTCCTTTTGGAGGAATATCGGATAGAGACTGGTCACTATTATGCCGTCAACTTTCTGTTCTTGTGGGTGCAGGAGTAGGTGTAGTAGAAGCCTTAGAACTGCTTGCGGAGCAAGCTACCAATAGAAAACTTCAGAAAACACTCCTTGAGGTAGCAAAACTCGTCGAGCAAGGAAGTTCCTTAACGGTAGCTTTGAGGAAACACAGCAAAGTATTTCCCGAATTTATCATAAACCTTGTGGAAGTGGGAGAAGAAACCGGAGAGCTCGACCTCGTTTTAAGGAGAGCTGCGGAGTATTACGAAAAGCTTGCTTTTATAAAAGGCAAAGTTAAAAGTGCATCCTTTTACCCTACTTTTGTTCTAATCATAGCAACCATAATTGTCGGAGGAATACTGACTTTTATAGTTCCTCAGTTCGAAAGCATATACAAATCCTTCGGAGGAGAACTTCCCCTTCCCACTCAGATTCTTATCAATATTTCCAACTTTCTCCGAAATAACTTTCTAATGCTTCTTGGAACATTTCTGATTTTTGCGATAGTGTTCATTTACCTGTATAGAACAAATTACAGTTTCAGAGAAGTAATCCATAAAGCTCTTCTCCGATTGCCTAAGTTTGGAGAAATATTTGAAAAGAGTGCCATGGCAAGATTTGCAAGAACTATGGCAACCCTTTTTTCTTCAGGTGTACCTATAGAGAGGTCCCTGGAAATCTCCGCAAAAGTTGTAGGTATGATTCCAATAGAAAAGGCTATAAACCAAGCAAAAAAAGATGTACTTGAGGGTAAAACCCTATGGATTGCCTTAGAAAGGACAAAAATGTTTCCCAAAATGGTAGTAGCAATGGTGAAAGTAGGGGAAGAATCCGGACAAATTGATGAAATGCTAAACTCCATAGCAAATTTTTTCGAAGAAGAAGTAGATAGATTAATAGAAGGTCTCATATCCCTGATAGAGCCTATGCTGATAGTTGTTCTTGGAGGTATCATAGGGCTTATACTCGTAGCTCTCTACCTACCCATATTCAAAATCGGAGAACTCCTCATGCGGTAACCCTCCTGTATATAAGGTCGAGGAGAAATTTTATCGCCTCGTTCTTTTCTATTTTTTTATTCATCATCTCTTGCGTTTCTTTGTACAGCTTTTCTATCTCCTCACGCAGTTTCTCCTCACCCCAGGCCTCGTAAAATCCGTCTCTATCCAGATAATCGTCCACCATCTGGAAAAGGAGCCCTACGTTTCTACCGAGTACCTCAAGTTCAGGAATTAGGTCTCTGCGTCCCGCAACTACTCCGCCGCACATAAAACAGGCTTCGAACAAGGCTCCCGTCTTTTTTAAGCTCACCTCGTAAAGATCCTCGTACCTTTCTATATCAAGAGCCTGACCACCTACCATACCGTCAGAGCCTGCCTTTTGAGCTATTATTCGGGAAATTTCTAAGATACGCTCCGCGTCTAAAGTTTTAAAGTTTCCAGGAGTAGATAGTATTTCGAAGGCGTAGGTAAGCAGTGCATCTCCCGCAAGGAGAGCCAAAGCTTCACCGAACTTTACGTGACAAGTGGGAAGTCCCCTTCTGACTTCATCGTTGTCCATAGCAGGAAGGTCATCGTGAACGAGAGAGTAATTATGAATAAGCTCTATTGCTACACCCACGGTGATGGCGTCCTCCTCATTTCCTCCTAAGGCGTTTGCCACAGCAACGGTAAAGAGAGGTCTGATTCTCTTACCTTTTTGGAGTGGATAGTACTTCATCGCTTCTATGAGTATGCGTGGACCCTTCGGGTTCAAGAGTTCTTCAAGTCTTTCCTCAATTTTTTCCTTCCATTCCTTTACTCTTTCCATAAGGTTTATATGATAGGATTACTTGAGCGTTTCGTAGCGGTAGATGTAGCGGGCTCCCGTTAGGATTACGACGAAGTTCACGTTCAGCCATATTAGGAACAATACTATGGAGCTCAGGGAGCCGTACAACACACTTCCTTTAAAAATGTATGAGGTGTATAGGGTAAACAGGTACTGAAGCGTAACACTCACCACAAACACAAAAACACCTGAGAAGAAAAGGGAGAGCTTCCGCTCCACTTTTATAAAAGACAGATACAGGATGAGAATGAAAAGAAAGAATGGTAGGGAAGAAACTACGTCGGGGAGAATCTTAGGTATACCCTTGAAGTGAATTTTTAGGAAAACGCTTATTGAGAAAAAGATGGAGCTCAGGATACCGAAAACCACTAGGCTGACCGGCAGGAAAATCCAGAAAAAAAACTCGTGCTTCTTTTTAAATCTATCTTCCACAACGTAGGAGAAACTCTTTGCCACTTTTTTTATGAAGCTAACAGAAAAAAAGTAAGACAACGCTAAGGAAACAATGGAAGCTATATTTCTATATTTCTGAATCTTGAATATCTCGTTGAGTATTGTGTGGGTTTGTCTCGGGAAGTGTTCCACAATAAACTGTTCTATCCTCTGTATATCAAGGTAGGGTGTGTGGGCTATTATGGCAGTAAAAAATACAAACATAGGTGCCAAGACGAGAAGAAACTGAAGGGTGAGTGCAGAAGCGTGATACGAGAAATCCTCTTTTACAGCGTCGTACAAGGATAGGTACAGAGCTTTTAGCCCCTTGTTCATACTTCCGTAATTTCATACTCTACTACTTCTCCCGTGAAGCTTTCAAACCAAAATTTATTTCCTTCACGCTTCTTTATGTAGTTGGGGAGGAGTGGTACCTTACCCTTTCCTCCGGGTAGGTCCACGGCGTAAGTGGGAATCCCAAAACCACTCAATCTTCCCCTGAGGTATCTCATTATCTCAAGGCCCCTATCTATACTGGTTCTAAAATGCACGGCTCCTTTTACGGGATCACAGTGAAACAGGTACTGGGGCTTTACCTTTATCCTGAGCAAACCCCTGAAGAGTTCCAGCATAATTTCCGGGTCGTCGTTTACTCCCTTTAAGAGAACAGTTTGATTGTTTACAGGTATTCCCATTCTCAGGAGTCTGTCAACGGCTTCCGCGGAGTAATCGGTTACCTCGTTGGGATGGTTAAAGTGGGTGTTAATCCAAATCGGAGAGTATTTTTCCAATATGTCCAACAGCTTATCCTCGAAAAACCTTTGGGGAGCAAGTACGGGCAGTCTCGTTCCGAAGCGTATAATTTCTACGTGTTTTATCTCCCTTAACCTGCGAAGTAGGTAATCGAGTTTTTCATAGGATAAGGAAAGGGGCTCTCCTCCGGAAATGAGCACGTCTCTTATCTCTTCGTGGCGTTTTATGTAATCTATAAAACGGTCTATTTCTTCCTTCGTTCTTGCCCTTTCTCCCTGGGAAAAAATTCTTTTCCTCATACAGTGTCTACAGTAAACCGCGCAGAAGGTGGTTACATTGAGCAGAACTCTGTCCGGGTATCTGTGGGTTAGTCCGGGAATTTCTTCTTCCTCCCTAAAAGGATTGGATTCTCCGTATTTTTGTATCTTCTCATCGACCTCCACTGCTCTCGGAATGGCTTGAAGCCGTATGGGGTCGTTCGGGTCATCGGGATTTATGAGGGAAAGGTAATATGGAGTTATTGCGAGGGGGTAGAGACCCCTCGTACGTTTTATGCCTTCCTCTTCCTCGGGCAGAAGGTCTAAATACTTTTTCAACTCCTCTAAGGTCTTTATCCTATTCTGTATCTGCCAGTTGTAACTCCTCCATTCTTCCTCCGATACGTGTTCAAAGAACCTTCTTCTCATACATTCTTATTATCCTCCCTCTTTCTCCTCAGTCTCTTAATCCTATCAAGGCTCTTCTTCTCACCGGGAGCTACGAAGTTGAACGCCTTTCCACGCTTTCCCATCCTGCCCGTTCTTCCTATCCTGTGCAGGTAGACCTTGGGGTCCTCGGGGAGATGAAAGTTTACTACCGCTTCCACTTCCTGTATGTCTAATCCCCTGGCGGCGACGTCCGTAGCAACAAGAATTTTTATCTGTCCTCTTCTGAACTGCTTCAGAATGTATTCCCTTCTTCTTTGAGGTAGGTCACCAAAAAGGGCGCGTGCTTCAAACCCTTCCTTCCTCAGAACATCTTCTAATAGTCTTGTATCCTTCTTCCTGTTTACGAAAATTATGACTTTCTTATCCTTAAGCTCTCTCAAAAGCTCCTGAAGGAGCTCTAATTTCTCCCTAACCGAGTACACTCTGAGTATTTTTTCCTCTATTTTAGGTTCTACTTCCTTGGAAGGAGCCTTTATGTATTGGGGATTCCTGGTATAGTTTTCGGAGAGCTTTCTAACCTCCTCAGGAAACGTAGCTGAAACAAAAAAGACCTGTATATCCTCGGCCAGTTTGGAGTGTATAAAGTCTATATCTTCTTTAAAGTTCATATCGAGCATCAGGTCTACTTCATCAAGAACGAAGTATTTTATACCGGAGGTCTCCAGCGCTCCCCTCTCTATAAGGTCCCTTATTCTTCCCGGAGTGCCAACAATCACGTCGATGGGCTTTTTCAGAGTTTCCAAATCCTTTGCTACCTTCGTACCCCCGTAGAAGGCAAAAATACGGAGATTCAGCTTTCTTGCAAAATCCCTCAGATTATCCCTGATTTGGATAGCAAGTTCTCGCGTGGGAGCCAGGATTAATGCCTTTTCTCCCCTCTTGATATTGTTCAAAATAGGAAGACCGAAAGCTCCCGTCTTTCCCGTTCCGGTTTTTGCCTGTATAAGACAGTCCTTACCTTTAAGGGCGTAGGGTATAGTTAGTTCCTGAACGGGTGTAGGGTTCTGAAAACCGATTTCCTTTAAGGCCTCTTTGATTTCTTCCTTGAGCAGTTTAAACATACTTCCTCCTTAATGATTTTTCGCGGAGAGAAACGGAGAAATCCCCTTCCCTCCGATTTTCCTCTTCCTTAATCATAAGGGAAATTTTTGAAAAAGCAAGTTTAAGATACCTCGCTGAAGGCGAGGTCTTAGAATATGAGAAATGAAGGATTTGTGGACGCTCATACTCGCTATAGTAGTTGTCCTTGGAATCTTTTTCGGGATAAGGGTACTCGTTTTGTGGAGAGCTAAGAAACTGGTGGGAAGGAAGTTCGAAGGAATAGAGGAGGGTATAGTTTACTTTTACTCTCCGAGATGTAAAGCTTGTAAGAGCATGGAACCTACCATCGAGAAGATATCAAAGGATATAAAGGTCTACAGGGTTAACGTAAATACCGAGGAGGGTGAGAGGCTCGCTAAAAAGTTCGGGATTCTCGGAACACCCACTATTTTCGTTGTAAAAGAAGGCAGAATACGGAATGTAATTATCGGAACGAGAGATTACGAGGAGTTGAAAAAGCTTACGGAGTAATAAGTCTTCCGAGAACTGGAAAATTCAAGGTGAAGGGTTATATTTAAGAAATAAATAAACACTCACTTACGGAGGAGAGAGATGAACATTACCCAGTACCTCACAGAAGAGCATAGGAAGTGTGACAACATTTACGCAGAGGTGGAAAACGCTGTGGTAAACGAAGACTGGGAAAGGGCTGAAAAACTCTTTAGAGAATTCAAAGAAAAAACACTGCTGCACTTCGACAAGGAAGAAAAGGTTTTATTTCCTGAATTTGAAGAGAAAACGGGTATAGTTATGGGTCCTACCCAAGTAATGCGCATGGAACACGAACAAGCGAGGCAAATCTTAAACCAGATGGAAGAGGCTCTAAAGAATAGAAATAAAAAAGAGTTTCTTTCTTTGGGAGAAAGCTTGATGATACTGATACAACAACACAATATGAAGGAGGAACAAATTCTCTACCCTATGTCCGACCAGAACTTAAATCCTTCGGAAATGGTAGAAAAAATGGCTGAACTGGGTGAAGTATGATACCCCAGGGTATTAATCTTTTATACCTTCCACCTTTCAGCATAATAGGTAGGTTCTTCGCCACTGCTGTGCTTTTTGGGGTTATAGAGGGTATTTTCCTAGTGTACCAATCACTAACGGGAAAGTTTTTCCTCTTTCCTACCGTTCACTTATTCACGCTGGGTTTTATGACTCTTACTATGATAGGGGCTCTGTTTCAGATGCTCCCCGTGGTTGCCGGAGCAGTTATAGAGAATCCTTTGGATAAAGCCTTTGTAGTTCATACAATCTTGAGTTTGGGAGCCTTCCTTCTGCCCCTCGGTGCCGTCCTTGGCAGTTTCCCCCTTGTCCTTCTTTCTCTCCTTTTTTTACTTTTCGGAGTGTTTTACATCGTTCCTACAATGTTGAAAAAGCTTTTCTCCGTAAAGGAACTGAGGGATGCTCCGCGCGGATTCAGGTACGCTCTACTCTCTTTCGGAATAGGAGTTGTTTTGGCGGCACTTCTGGTATTAGGCTACACCGGTCTACTACAAATAAATTACAGCTACCTTCTTAATTTGCACTTGAGCTTTATGTTGTTTGGGTGGACGGCAACGCTCGTAGCGAGTGTTTCTTTTCAAGTTATAGAGATGTTTTTCGTAACTCCACCCTACCCTAAGGTCCTTACGAGGAATCTCGCGAAGGTCACCTTTTTCCTGTTACTTTTAAAGTTTCTTTTACCGCAAGTCATAATCATCGACGGTATTATAAGTCTCCTTTTCATTACTTACGGAGTTATTACGATAGACAGACTCAGGAAAAGGAGACGTAAACTTCCCGACCCACTCATATACCTCTGGTATGTAGGGATGGTTTCCCTTATCTTTTCTTCCCTCCTTTACCCTTTTAGATTTGAGGTATTTTATCCTTTCCTGGTTTCCTTCGGCGTGTTCGTTCTGAGTGTAATTATGTCGATGATGTACAGGATAATTCCTTTTCTGGTGTGGATGCACTTAATGAATAAAGGGATTACCAACGCACCCACCATGCATCAGGTTATTGAGCCCGATAGTATATGGACCAACTTTTACGTTCATTT
Source organism: Aquifex sp. (assembly GCA_015487405.1). GTDB lineage: Bacteria > Aquificota > Aquificia > Aquificales > Aquificaceae > Aquifex. The sequence goes on from WFPV01000019.1 coordinate 12,925, forward strand.
ATCGGCAATAGTGTCATTGATACTGCTCATTTCCGGAGAAAAACTCCTTCCCTCCCTTTTCTTCCTTATAAACTTCCTGCTTTTGGCGGTTAATATTTACAGAGGTATAAGTACCTATATAGCATACTCCCGCCACGGGAAGTTTTAAGTTCCCTCAGAATAATTCTTTTCCTTATCTTATATCTCTATGGACTTTAAGAAAGGGGATGTAATTCTCGATTACTACGAAGTTCTTGACATTATCGGAGAGGGAAACTTCGGAAAAGTTTACAAGGTTAGAGCTCTAAGAGGGAGATACAAGGGGAAGATATTCGCCCTAAAGGTGGCAAACAATCCGTACGCTCTCGAGTACATGTGGAAAGAGGCACAGGCACTTATCCTTTTCCGTCACCCTAACATAGTCTCTCTCCAGAGCTACCTCTACAGGAAGGACAAGAACGAGCTTTACCTCATTTACGAGTACATGGATTTTGGAACTCTAAAAGATTACGTAGAAGAAAAAGGAACACTATCGGAGGAGGAGGCTTTGAGGGTTCTATCTCATATAGTTAACGCTCTCGAATACTTGCATTCCAGGGGTTACATCCACAGTGACCTGAAACCTGAAAATATATTCGGTAAAAAGGTTTTGAACACAATCGTTTGGAAGCTTGGAGACTTCGGACTTATACGCATTAGGGGAGAGGCGTCTATACTTGATGTGAAGGGAACTGTGGGCTTTATAGCTCCCGAGGTTTTTAGGGGAGAGATTCATAGAAGCAGCGATATATTTTCGCTTGGGTGCGTTTTATACTATATGCTCACCGGGAAAACTCCATTCGAAGGCGAAACAACGCTTGAAAGAAAAAAGAAAAATAGAGAAGGTTTAGTTAAAATTCCGGAAAATCTTTCGGATAAAATGAAAAATTTGCTCAGCAAAACGCTCGAAAGGGATTATCAAAAGCGTTTTAGAACGGCAATGGAGTTAAAGGAATATCTAATAAAGGAGAGACTAATTTGAAGTGGGTTGTAAGAGAAATATTCAAGAACAAGGATACCTACGCGGACAGATTCTTTGCCAACGGTAGAATGTTTGCCATAGCGGACGGACTTGGCTTGGGAAAGGGAGCCATTCTTTCAGCGGAGCTTGCGGTAAATACTCTAAAGGAGTTCTCACCTCCGGAAAGCGAAGAAGAAATGGTCAGACTTTTCAACGAAGTAAACAAAAGACTCTTATACAAATTGGGAGAGCTTGGAGATGAAACCATTTCAGGAACGACACTTAGCCTCCTTTCCCTTGTTAACAATCAGTTCTTCGTTGGACACGTAGGTGATTCCCGTATTTATCTATTCAGAGATGGAAAGCTCCAGCTACTTACGGAAGACCAGGTCAAGTATAAGGGGAACAAGAAAATAGTTAAGGTTTTAGGACTTGAGTGGAGTCCAAGAGTTTACACAACATCGGGAGAGCTTTACGGAGACGAACGATTTATCCTCCTTTCGGATGGGTTTATTAATTCCTTCTCAGAGGATGTTCTCAGGGAAGCTCTTAATATAGAAAGTCTTGAAGAAGCTGCAAACCACCTTGAAAAACGCTTTAAAGAGAATACACACAAAGATGATCTGACATTTTTAATAATAGGTCTTCGGTAAATTGTTTAAAATTTATTAACATGTCTAAAACTACGTTTGAGTTTCCCGAGGAGCTAAAGGCAAAGCTTGAGGAGCATATAAACTACTTTCCAAAAAAACAACAAGCTATACTCCTCTGTCTTCACACCATTCAGGATTACTACGGATACATTCCCCCCGAAAGCTTAAAGCCACTTGCGGATATGCTTGAGCTCCACCTCAATCACGTGGAGGGTGTAGTTGCCTTCTACGATATGTACGATAGGAAAGACAAGGCAAAGTATAGAATTAGAGTTTGTGTAGGTATAGTTTGTCACCTCCTCGGTAAAGACAAGCTCTTAGAAGCCCTTGAAAAGATTCTTCACATAAAGCCCGGGGAAACCACCCCGGACGGAAAGTTTAAGATTGTTCCCGTTCAGTGTTTGGGAGCTTGTTCGGAAGCTCCCGTCTTTATGATTAATGAAGACGAATATAAGTTTGAAAGTGAGGGTCAGCTCCATGAAATCCTATCCCGTTATACCTAAGATTTACGCAGAAACAACTTTGAATATGCTCTTAAAGAGGGCTAAA
>WFPV01000020.1 GCA_015487405.1 Aquifex sp.
CGTTAACATAACCCGCCTTATGTAATCAGTTTGTAAACACTTTGTAATCAGTGTGTAATCAGTTCTCTTATATATACCTGCTCCTGCATTCCGAAAAAAAGAACTTGATAAAAGCTTTAGCAAATTTTGAGGTATAAGCATGGTATAGCAAGCCTTGAATTGTTTTCTGTTTCGTTTTTTAATCAAAACGGAATTTCGTCAATATCAAAATCATCGGTGCTTTCTTCTTCCTTATCTTCAAAGTCCTCAGATAAGGTCTCAGGTTTCAGATTTTTTATCTTTCCGGGAAGAACTACTTTAACCCCGGAACTCAATAAACCTGCTTCCTTGAAAGCTTCCAATATAGGCACTGCATACCTTCCCCAGCCAGCAAGGTTCAAGCTTTCCACTTCGTTTGTTAGCAGATACCGGATAAGTTTTAGAAGCTTCCGACCGTCTAAACCAGTATCTGACCCTTCATAGCGGGAATCTATTACTTTAACCCCTTGATTTTCAAGATGGTTTTTCACGACTTTAAAGATTTTCCAGGTCTCCGCATAAATCTGACGGGATTTTATGAGCCTTTCCGTCCTTCGGTCTTTCTCTTTCCGTTTTTCTTCTTCCAAGTTCACGGAAGAGAGTTCCAGATTTCCTGCAGAGCCTGCTCCTGCTCCTGCCTTCGCTCCCGCACCCGCTCCCGCTCCGTCGGTAATATTATCAGACACGAAAACTTTTTCGCTTTGCTGATAAGAAAGAGATTTTTCCCCCCCAGCCACCACCAGCCCACTTCGTTGCTCCCTAAAGGGAGTTATATATATGCTTTTTTTATCTCGCTTGTTTTCCAAGGACTTAACTAAATCCTCGCCACCCGCTACTTTCTCAAGCCTTTGAACCTCCTCAAGAGCTTTCCTAAGTCCTTTACCCCTGTCTAACGCTTCCAGTAAAGCTTTTCCTTTTTCGGTCAGGAAGTATACGTATGCTTTCCTTCCTCTTCCTTTCTTGACTTTCTCTTTCCTTACGTAAACAAATCCGTTCTTCAGAAGAAATCTTTCTACAAATTGCAGTAGGTAGTTCCTGCCTCCGAAAACTTGCTTTAGAAGTGTTGTCCTTAAAACTCCTCCTTTTGACTTTACGAGGAACTTCATTATGAGGTCTTCAGTCCTTAAACCTTCTCCTTTCCATTCAAATTCAATAGGTCTTGCATTAGCCCACGCTTTTTCTATGTCCACGTCAAAGTTCTTCTTATCCGGAATAACCTCCCTTAAGTATTCGTCCACTTCATCACGAGGTAAGTCTAAAAACTTAGCCCAGCCTACCGCAGGGAGCATTACATTACAGAACCTGTGTGAACTGTGCTTTTCCGCTAACTTCGCTACCGCTATTTTCCACTTCGTAAGGTCATCAAACTTCTTGATTTGTTGTTTTGCTATAAATTCGGGAACTACTATCTTTCCTTTTGAAGAAACTTCTTTCTTAAACTTCTCGGGCCAGAACTTTTGTGTTAGGTTTATTCCTCCGAAGGTCCACAGATTTTCTTCTTTCTGAAGTTTCTTAGCCTTTCTGTATAGGTCATAAAGCTTTCCTGCGTATCCTCCCTTCATTTCCTTTATCTCTGATTTCTTTCCGTCTATTTCCCAGCCTTCAACCCATATCGGGTGATTTATACGGTTAGGGAACGTTCTATCAGCTTTTAGTCCTCTCTTTTCAAAGAATGCGTAAATGATGTAAAGTAGCTCCCGAGCATTTTCTAAGTGCGTCTTTCCGTTCCTTCCTTTTCCTTCGGGTCTTAGCCAGAACTTGTAGACAACCGTTTTCTCTTTCACTTCTCCGTTAACTACTTCCTTGTAGGTTCTTTCGTAAATCGTAGGCTCAAGGAATATGTATACCCTGAAGTTTCCGCTCTTAGTCTTAACGAGCCAGTATCCTTTCTTTATTCCAAGCTTTTTCTTAAGCTCTTCCCAGACAGGTAGAACTTCCTCATACGGGCTATCAATGTCAAGAACAAGAACTTTTAGCTTCAAAATCGCTTCATCTTTTAACAGTCCGAATTCTTTAGCAAGCCCGAGCCTTGCATATGGATTTCTTCTTGCTCCTTGTCTATATCTTTCCCAGTATTCCTTCCTAACTTTTACGGGATTAGGAAGGAATAAAGGAGCTACACCGTATCTTTTCCAGCCTTCAAAGTAAGTCTTTAAAGTGTCTAACGTCTTTACAGGAACAACATCGTAAGGTTTCCCTTCTTTAAATAACAAGAAGAAACAAGCTTCCTGATGCTTGTAGTTCTCCGAAAAGACTACAACATTTGAAGGCAGTTTTCTCTCCTTGAGCTTCCAAGGAACTTTTTCGGGGCTTGCGCCCCGTCCTCTGGGGGCAAGCCCCTTAATCAAGTTTGGACTTTACAAAGGAAGATTGTAGTAATATACTTAAGTATCCAGTTAGTGTTCTCTCGCAAGAACATTGGGTTTTTGTTTGCCCCCATTAGGCAGGGATTTTACCAGTCCCTGCCTTCCTCTGTCAATTCTCCTTTAAATTTTTAATCTCATTACTCAATCTATGTCTATTATGGTTCTAAGGAAAAACCTCTAACAGACTTCTAACGGTTTTTTAAACTAAAAAGAGAAAATTCTCAAAGTTCTCATAGAACTAAAACCAATTCTTCCCTAAGTTTTTTAGCTACTTCAGGGTCGTATATGTCTATCGTGTAGATTTGCCCATCTTTGAATTCAATTACTATACCCTCCCCCTCTATTGAGTAGTCAGGTTCTCCCTTTATACCTTTCCGAACTATTAACATTGTTCCCGTTTCAGGATATTCCTTAATTTCATAGTCCTCAAGAGGAATCTTCAATAACAATTCCATCTCCCACTCCTTATCCTTGAATTTAATTTCTTCTCATCCGTCCTATAAATGGTTATAACCATGCCTTCTTTTACCACTATTGAAAACAACTTTCCTCCTACATCTATCAAATAAACCGTTGACTGCTTTTCATTATCCTCACACACATATTTAGGTTTCCTTAGAGCCTTCAGTATTTCTTCCTCTTTAATTTCAAAAAGTTCCATCTTATCCTTTGCATGCTTTGAAAACTCCAAATTCATAATCAAGCAAAATATTAATATGGCTGAAGAAAAGAAAAAGAACTCAAAAAAGAAAAGTTCCCAGAAAGAACTGAGGCTTGAATACGATAATTACTTGCTCTATCTACACAAGAAAAAAGTAGAAGTCCACATAGATTACGGCGGAAATGTCCTTAAGCTTGAAGGAACTATAAGAACCAAGGCAAGATACGACGTTCAACTAATCCTTGATAACGGAGAAATCTTAAACATTAACAAGGGATACATTATACTCGTTAAACCGATTGGAAAATGAGACTAAAACTACTTAGGCTATCCATGACATAAAACCATATTAATAGGCTTAGGCAATTTGTTCCAAACTTTCAATTCAATTTTGAGATTTGAATATATGAGCTCCAAACTCCAAGAAATACATTTTGAAATACATATGCAAGCAATTTGCAATACAAATACAATACATTATCGTGAATAAAACAGCTAAGACTTTTAGACTTTCCCAAGAAACTTTAAAGCAACTAAAAGAGCTTTCTCAACTTCTCGGAATATCCGAAACTGAAGTAGTTTCAAGAGCTATACACTTTTATTACATTTCTCTCAAGGGAGAAGAAAAAAGTATAGAAGGTGGACCAATAGTTCCCTTTTCGGAATACAAAAAAGCTCAAGAACAGTTAAAGCAAGCTATATACAAGATAGGACAGTTAGAAGGTCAATTAAAAGTTAAGGAAGAACTTATAGAAGAGCTAAAGCAAAGAATTAAGGAACTTCAAGGAAAACAATCAAGAAAATGGTGGCAGTTTTGGAAAATTTAGAAGTTTCTCTAACTTTGAAGTAAGGTCTTTAAAGGCTGTAAGGTTATTGAATTCAAAAGGAAGTTAGGGAACTTGATAGGAAGTGAGGTAAAAATGTATTCGGTGAATTTTATCCTTTGAGAATTTTGTCTCTTAAAGTTTTTAATTTTTGGAAGGTAATTAAGTATGCTTTTCTCTTTTCTTACTTTTCACATTTGCAAGTAAGAGTGCAGTAATTCCAGCTATCATACCAAGAAGCCAAACCAAAAGTATAGCTTTCTCCATGATTTACTCCCTATCACAGCGCGATATTAAAATATAGCTCAAACCTACAAGAGTTAAGTAAGCAAAAGTTCCAGCCAAAGCTAAACTCACAGAAAACTTATTGTTAACCAGCGGTTGAACAATTAAAGCACCTGCTATAAGAAGAGCAAGGTTCAATAGATGCTTACCTAATTCCCTGAAAAACTCGCACATAATGATGAGTTGATTTTACTTCAAAAGAACAAGGTAATTCGTTAACATAACCCGCCTTATGTAATCAGTTTGTAAACACTTTGTAATCAGTGTGTAATCAGTTCTCTTATATATACCTGCTCCTGCATTCCGAAAAAAAGAACTTGATAAAAGCTTTAGCAAATTTTGAGGTATAAGCATGGTATAGCAA
>WFPV01000021.1 GCA_015487405.1 Aquifex sp.
CTATACCCCTGTATGGGGGTATAGGTAGGAGTAGGGGGGATGTGAACCTGCCTGTGGTGGTAAGGTACCCCAAAGAGGGTGTAAACCCACCCGAAGTCTCGCATCTTTGATGCGGGGTAGTTCACACACCTCGCTTTGCTCGGTGTTGATTTTCTAGGAATCCGTCGACCTCCCGGGATTTTTGCAGGATTGGAGGTCGACGGGAAATTTAGTTCATTTGAGTAAGGTTGGACTTGACAGAAGATTTAGTTTTAGCTATTATTTTTATTGCACACGAATTTGGTGTTTGTTAGGTGCCTATGAGGGATTGAAACTATTGAAAACGGAATAAAAAGAAAAAACATGCATGGGTTTGTTAGGTGCCTATGAGGGATTGAAACGCTTTTCGTCAAGCTTTTTCATCGTTGCCACCTCCTTCGTTTGTTAGGTGCCTATGAGGGATTGAAACGAAAAGATTTCCTCTGCAACGAGAGCGACAGCTCAAGTGTTTGTTAGGTGCCTATGAGGGATTGAAACTAAAGGTAGTCCACCTGAGATATGTTTTTGATTCTTGTTTGTTAGGTGCCTATGAGGGATTGAAACAAAAGTTCTCCGCAGTCATCATTAAGACACTCTGGTGTTTGTTAGGTGCCTATGAGGGATTGAAACCTTAGTCCTACGTTATGAAAGCTTCGTCTGTTAGATATCCTCAAGGGTTTAAAGGTATTCCATATGACCTAAAATAATTTGTTGATGGGAAATCTTCCTATAGTTCTTGGAACGGACCCGGAAAGAACTATAAGGCTTGATAAATTACCTCCGCTTAATGGAGAATTTGCAGTACATATTCATCAATCTGAATCTGAAAGGAATGCACATATAAAGTTAGAGTATGGTGACACACCTTATTGCTTATCTCTTTACGTCTTTAATTACCCTAAATTTCTAAAAAATGAAACCGTAAGGGTAAGGAATTATGACCTTTGGGATAAATGGATTATGTGGGCGGCAAAGCTACCGGATGGCAGACTCCATCCCAAAAGCAACGGAAAAATTTATAGACCCGATGCAGTAATAGTGGGTGAAGGTACTTACGAACTTGAGAATCCATTTATAACATTCACATTCAAAAATGGTACTATATTGACCTTCAGAATAGAGTTTTATAGATACCTTCGGTACTACTCGCCTAAGTACGGAGATAGCTTCAGGAGTGAATATTGGTTTATAGGAATTGAATAGTTACTTCTTTTCTATAATTACTTCTGCGCCCATACCAAGCTTTAAAATACTCTTGTCTCCTTTTGTTATTTCTACCTTTATCGGAATCCTTTGAGAAACCTTAGTAAATTCCCCGGCGGTTATATCTCTCGGAATTATTGCAAACTTTGCAGCTGCAGCTTTTCCTATTTCTTTAACCACACCTTCATACTCCTTATCAGGATAGGCGTCTATTTTTATCCTTACCTTATTACCTACCTTAACCCCTTCTAACTTCCTTTCGTCCAATAAAACAAGGATGTAAGACTCACTCGGGTCATATATGGCATACACATACTGCCCCTGAGCAACAAGCTCTCCTTCACTAAAGAATTTTTTTACAATATAGCCATCTACAGGACTTCGCAGAAGCGTATAATTGAGCAGATTTTCTACATCTTTTTTTCTCGCATAAAGTGCCTTAAGCTTCTCCTCTAATGCGTTTATTTCCTTCTCCAGTTCCTTTACAGTTTGGTATTCCGCCAATAGTTTTTTTCTTTCTCTATCTATTTCGGAAAAAAGTAACTCATTTGCGTATAGCTTTTCCCTTAAACTCATAAGCTTTGTTTCAATATCTTCGTACTTTCTTCTCGGAATTACTCCTTTTTTAAAAAGATTCTTATACCTCTGGTAATCTTTTTCCAGTTGCTCAACATTTATTTGTAAGGCTCTTACATTGTGTGATATCTGCTCCCGTTTTATCGAAAGAATTTCCAAACTAACTTCTATCTTTCTCTTTATTTTCTCCTTTTTTATTTGTAAAGCTTGAAGTTTTTCTTTAACCGAACTTATTTCATGGATGATACCCTCAAGTTTCACCCTGTAATCTTCATCGTCCAACTTTGCTATAGGTTCTCCTACATGAACGTAATCCCCTTCTTCCTTAAAGAGTTTCTCTATTCTTCCCCCTACCCTTTTAAAGGCTACTTTTACAAACTTATCTGATTCCACGAAAGCTGCATTAGAAATAACGTGAGTTAATCGGAAGTTCACCCACTTAATACCGTATATTACCGCAGGTATTAGGATTGATAAAAAGAGAATTATATAAATTGCTTTTCTCATCTTCCTAACACCTCTAAAAGCTTGAATTTAGTAGATAAAAGTTCGTACTTCTTTATTTTCAGTTCTTGTTCTGCAGAAGTTAAGTACGCTTCCGCATCAAGTACCTCGGCATTTGTCCCAAGACCGTTTTTATACTTTTCTATAGCAAGTCGGTAATGCTCTTTAGCCTCTAAAAGTCTGACTTTTGCCGTTTTTATTTCTTCTTGAAGAACTTTTATATCCCTCAATATTCCTTTAAGCTCAGTTCTCAATAAATTTTTTTCTTTCAAATATTCAAATTGCGCTATTTTTAGGTTCCTTTGAGCTTTTCGCAATTCAAAAATCCTTTTTCCTCCACTGAAAAGATTCCACTTGAAATTTATACTAATGAAATATCTATCCTTGGGAAGGGAAGGGCTCTCGTTTGTTCTTTGATAAAGCACCGTTAGGTCAATGACCGGATAGAAGTAAGAAGTAACAAGGTCTACATACGTGCGGGCAAGATGTACAGCTTCATTTAGAGCCGTTAGTTTAGGATTTTGACTAACGTCGATATTTGTAGGTATGGGGAAATCCTGCACCTCTTCTACTTCTTCTATACTGACTCCTGTAAGGAAACTAAGCATATCGAGAGCTTTTTGATAGTTCGCTTTTGCCTGAGAAAGTTGATTTTTCACTTCGTATAACTTTACTTTGGTTTCCAACAGGTCCTTCAAAGCTACGTAGCCTTCTTCGTATAGAGCTTTTACATTTTTATAATGTTCCTCCAATCTTTTAATTTGTTTCTTTAAAATTTGGACTGTAGCTCTAAGCTTTAAAGCAGTTATGTAAGTCTTTCTTACTTTTAACTTTATTTCATTTTTTAATGCTTCAAGTTCTGAGTTTTTTAAATTCTTATTTGCCCTTGCTACCTTTATTGAGGATAGAACTATGGGATTAAAGATATTCTGAGTTATTAGGAAATTTGTTCTGTAGAAATTATCGTTTATTAGGGTAAAATTTGCAAGAAAAAAAGGTGTGTTTATATTTATATCCTGCTTTTTTGCGAAAAAATATGAATACGTTAAGTCTATTCTGGGAAATAGTTCACTGAGAGCCCTATAAATTTCATCCTTAGCTTTCTTAACTTCCTCTTTTTTCTTTTGTACTTCGAAAAAGTTTTCTAAAGCATATTTTTCCGCTTCCTGCAGAGTTATTCCAAAGGTTAGACCTACAGCAATGAGAAATGTTTTAAGAAGTTTTCCCATTCTTCTGTTACCTCTCTGTTAGTTAATATTGCTTCTTCAAAAAGGTATTTTGCGTATCCGTGGATAATCCTTGCATATAATCTGTAATCTTGTTTTCCAAGAAGCTTTAAAAATTCTTCAATTTTTTCAATAAACAACTGTCTACTTTCACAGTAAAAGTCTATAAATTCTTTGTCAGAGCACATAGCTTCAAAAAAGAAAATTCTTATTACTTCTTTTTCTTTTAGAACTTTTTCAAAACTCTCCAAAAAGAATCTTTGAGGACTTTTTTCCTTTATCCCTGCATTTAAAGAGTTAAGTATTAAACCTCTTATCTCTTTTAAGAGTACTAAAAAGAACTCTTTTTTACTCTTAAAGTAAACGTAAAAAGTGCCGTGCGACACTCCAGCTTCCTTGGTTATTTCTTCAATGGTAGTTCTATGGTATCCCTTTTCTGCAAACAGCTTTTTCCCCGCTTCTAAAAGCTTCTCCCTTGTTGACTGACCCATCAGTCAATAACTAAGATACATAATATAGTGTGCAACGTATACCTATGAAGAATAAAAAATTCTTTGGGCTTAAGCATTTTTCACTTCTTAGGTCTAAAAGCTTTTATTTTATTTGGGTCCGTATCTATGTAAGCTCCGCCTATGAGGTCTATGCAGTAGGGTATTGCAGGCATTACTGCGTCTAAGCATACCTTTATTGATTGGGGTTTTCCGGGAAGATTCACGATAAGGCACCCTCCCCTTATTCCTGCGGTTTGCCTTGAGAGTATGGCTGTAGGAACTTGCTTTAAGGATACCTGTCTCATTAGCTCTCCGAATCCAGGAAGCATCTTTTCACAAACTGCTTCAGTTGCCTCGGGGGTGACATCTCTCGGAGCAGGTCCCGTTCCACCGGTTGTTAAAATCAAACTACATCCCTTTTCGTCCGCAAGTTCCTTTAAGGTTTTTTCTATTAAATCTCTCTCATCGGGAATGACTCTATACTCTATTTCAAAGGGAGTAATTATTACATCTTTTAAATACTCTATTATTGCCTTTCCACTGATATCTTCATACTCGCCTCTGCTTGCTCTATCAGAGACCGTCACAATTCCTATAATTGCTTTCTTTTCCGTCATAGATATGAATTTTATTGAGAACGCCAAGTTTAGACATTAGAGGAGAGGGATTTAATGAAAATGAAGGAAGCGAGCCAAAACCGGACAGTCTCGTATTTAGCATTGTGAGAAAAACGCCTGTAAAAGTTCTTCATCCTATGTTTTATATGCCTTAAAACCTATATTCCCAATTAGCCCATATCTCTATTCTCCCTCCTCCTTATCTTGGCATTTTCGAATCATTTAGCTTCTGAAGGAAAAGCATTTCTAAGGTTTTAATATGGAATTTTGAAAGGTTTTGGAGTTTAAGCTGGAATGGGAGGAGGCTTTCTGGCGTAATTTCCTGTAAAATCTTTCTGGTGTCCGGACTGAACTTGTTCCCTCCGCGGATAGTTCTTATATCCTACTTAGCTCTCATACTTATAGGGACTCTACTCCTGATGCTTCCCTTTTCAACGACGAGGGACATCTCCTTTTTAGACGCTCTTTTTACCGCGACCTCCGCGGTGACCGTTACGGGGTTGATAGTTCTGGACACCGGGAAGGACTTCACACCGATAGGTCAGTTTATTATTCTCCTCCTCATCCAGATAGGGGGACTGGGATACATGACCTTTACCACTTTCTTCTTGGTCTCCCTAAGAAGAAGGATAGGTCTTAAGGATAGACTAATACTCGCAGAGGCTCTCAACTATCCCGGTCTTCACGGACTCGTAAGATTTCTAAGGAGAACTGTTGTCTTCGTTCTCCTTACTGAGCTCTTGGGAGCTGTTCTCCTGTTTTTGGACTTCGTTCACAAGTTCCCCTTAGGGGAGAGTATTTTTTACGCTATTTTTCATTCTATTTCCGCATTCAACAACGCGGGATTTTCGGTTTTCTCCAATAATCTCGCTGACTTTAAGGATGACTACTACGTTCAGCTCGTAGTTATGACTCTCATAATCCTCGGAGGACTCGGCTTTTTCGTAATCTCGGACCTCTACTTCTACTTTAAGGGAGAAGTACGAAGACTTTCCACACACACGAAGCTCGTTCTCTCCATGAGCGGAATCCTCATAATTCTCGGAACCTTGGGGTTGTTCTTTACGGAATACGGACACAAGAGCTACGAGCTTCCCCTCGTTGAGAGATTTTTTAACTACCTCTTTATGAGTGTCTCCGCAAGAACCGCAGGTTTTAACACCTTAGACCTATCCCAGATGAGCGAGAGCTCCCTCTTTTTAATAATGATTCTTATGTTTATAGGTGCCTCTCCGGGGGGAACGGGAGGAGGTATAAAGACGACTACCTTCGCCGTGATTCTTATCGCGGTTATTCGCTACGTGAGGGGAGAAGACGAGGTCGTAATCTTTGAGAGAAAGATAAGGGAGAGACAGATTCACAGAGCTATGGTTATTCTTTCCCTCTCAACCTTATATATAACGCTTATAAACTTCCTCCTTGACAAGTTTGAAGAGAAAGATTTTCTCGCCACCTTCTTTGAGGTGGTCTCCTCTTTTTCAACGGTGGGACTTTCCCTCGGAAACGGGGAAAACCTCAGCTTCGTTGCTGAGTTCTCACCGCTCGGTAAGATTTTCATAATTCTCACTATGATTGTAGGAAGAGTGGGAATTTTGAGCTTTATGATAGCCCTTATCGGGAAAGAAAGGAAGAGTGCCCTTAAATACCCTGAGGCGAGGATACTGCTATGAAGAAGAAAGTATTTGCGGTTATAGGTCTCGGGAGGTTCGGATACCACATAGCGAGGAAACTCGCAGAGCTGGGAGCGGAAGTTATAGCCGTTGACGTTGACCCCGAAAAGGTTCAGCAACTCAGCGATATTGTCACCCACGCCTACGTGGTGGACGCTTTAAACGAGCAGGGACTGGAGGAAGCCGGAGTCTTTACAGCGGACACCGTAATAGTCAGTGTCGGTTCAAACATAGAGGTGAGCATCCTCGTCGTTGTTCTTCTGCTAAACAGGGGAGTGAAGGACATAGTGGCAAAAGCCATAAACCCGCTCCACGGAAGAGTTTTAGAGATGCTCGGAGTAAAGAGGATAGTTTACCCGGAAAAAGAAATGGCGGAGCTTCTCGCTACCTCTCTCGTTATGGGAGAAGTAAAAAAGGAAATGACCTTCGCCCCCGGTTATAACATATTTGAGATCGAAGCTCCCGAGAAACTTGTAGGGAAGTCCCTGAAAGAGTTGGATTTGAGAAGGCAATACGGAATAACTGTCCTTGCCATAAAGAGGGGAGATATGGTTCTCGTAAATCCTTCCGCGGAAGAGGTAATAAGAAAGGGAGACATTCTCCTCATCCTTGCAAGTGAAGAAAGTGTAAAAAAACTGCTGGAGGAGTGAGCTCAAGCCACGGAGTACGCGAAGGGAGGTTTCTCCTCCACGAGCTTAACGTCTTGAGCATCTTTCGTGAGAGGAACTACCTTAGTCCTCTTTACCCATCTTTCGGGGAGGTGGATGACTACACTTTCTTTCCTTATGGTTGCAGGAGCCACTAAGGTTTCGTAAGTTATTTTTACTCCGTAAACTTCCCTTCCAAACTTATTCTTAAATACTCCGGGACCCTCCATCTGAATGTTCCTGACGTATCCGGGGAAGTAAATCCTCTTTGCATAATACCTGTCCCTCTTTGAGATGGTAATAAACGAGCCATAGTGTTTTTCCTTGTCTGTATTTAGCTTCCGTGGGGATGCATTTTTTCAGCTTTTTCTTCCTCTTAAAGGAGTCTTTGAACGTACTGTGTTTCGTCCTCTCTGACTTCGTTTTCGCTCCAAGGCTCAAACTCTAAGTGCCATCCGTTTGCCTCCGCAACTATATTTGCAGTTTTTATAAGGAGCAGAAAGACAAAAGGAAAAAGGGTCTTTAAATATTTGTTAAATTAGGTATATGTCTCTTATAGACCCTTCTCCGCCATGTATATGACGAGGTCTCTCAATCTGCAAGAATATCCCCACTCGTTGTCATACCAGGCGGCTATGTGAATCATGTTTTCTATAACTTGAGTTAGTGGTGCGTCAAATATAGCAGAATGGGGATTTCCGACTATATCTGAGGAAACTATGGGGTCCTCACAATACTGAAGTATCTCTTTTAAATAAATCTTTCCGCTATTTTTATACTTCTCGGCAGCTTCTTTAAAACGTTCGTTTACCTCTTCAACGGATTTCGGCGGATTTTTAACGTTAACTGTTAAATCTATGAGGGAGCCGTCGGGAACGGGAACCCTTCTTGCCGTTCCGTCCAGCTTTCCTTTGAGCTCGGGGATAACCTCTCCTATGGCTTTAGCCGCTCCGGTGGTAGTTGGGATTATGTTAACAGCAGCTGCTCTTGCCCTTCTCAAATCCTTGTGAGGTAAGTCCAAGAGTCTCTGGTCGTTAGTGTAAGCGTGAACCGTTACCATGTAGCCCCTTTCTATTCCGAAGGCTTCGTTCAAAACTTTAACGCAGGGAGCTAAGCAGTTCGTAGTGCAGGAAGCGTTAGAGATTATTGTGTGCTCTTTGGGATTATACTTTTCCTCGTTTACACCGAGGACTACGGTTATGTCCGGATTCTTAGCGGGAGCAGTAATTACTACCTTCTTAGCTCCACCCTTGAGGTGAAGGGCGGCTTTATCCCTTTCTCTAAAAACACCGGTTGCTTCTATAACTATATCAACACCCAAATCTCCCCAAGGAATCTTATCGGGCTCTTTCTGGGCAAAGACTTGAATTTCTTTTCCATCAACTACGAGCTTATCTTCTTTGGCTTCTACACTTCCCTTAAATATCCCGTGGACACTGTCGTATTTCAAGAGGTGGGCGAGCTGGCTGGAGTTTGTGAGGTCGTTTATAGCTACTATTTCTATCTCCTCCCTTCCCCAGGAAGCCCTGAAGAAGCTCCTCCCGATACGTCCGAACCCGTTTATTCCAACCCTTACAGCCATAGTGCTAATATTATATTATGAAATTCTTAGTAGACGAATCCTTCATTTGCAAAGTAGTAGAAATTTACAACAAATTTGTCAACGCCATAGCAATAATCGTAATTCCCATCCTTATGCTCACTCTCATTATCGCTGTCCTTATGATTCTCTACGACCTGAGACTCTTCGTAGACTACTTTATGCACGGAGCGGAGGAAGCCGAATACGACAAAGCCTTCAAACTCCTCGTAAGGAACATACTCAACTTCTTCGTTCTCATTGAGCTCTTTAAAGTTTTTATTGATGTTCTGGAATATCGAAGAATCAGGAAAAGGCAGATAATAGAGGCTGGAATCGTTTTCGTCGTTAGGGAGATAATCCTTATCGTTTTTGAGAGCCACTTTGAGTTTACGGACCTCGTCGGATTCGGAGTTCTACTTTTCTCCCTCGGGATAACTTACATAATCTTAGAAAAGAGCTATTTAGAGTACCTGAAGTTTGAGAGAGAAGAGATGAGTGAGAGAGTAAAACGGGAACGCAAAGGTCTCATCTCCCAAAGAACCGACGAGCTAAAGAGGTAAGCCATGAAGGTTTACGTTGGCGTTGACACGGGAGGAACCTTTACAGATTTCATTTACTGGGACGGAAGAGACTGGAAAGTTTTAAAGATACCCTCCACTCCTGACAACCCGGCGGAGGCGGTTTTAAAGGGACTTGAAGAGCTAAGGAAAGGAGACACACCTTTAGACATAGTCCACGGCTCTACGGTGGCGACCAACGCACTCCTTGAAAGGAAAGGAGCGAGAACCGCACTCATAACCAACAAGAACTTTGAGGATATACTCGTAATAGGAAGACAAAACAGGGAAAGACTTTACGACCTTCACTACAGAAGACCTTCTCCTTTAGTTCCCGAAGAACTGCGCTTTGGACTGGACTGCCGTATAGATTACAAAGGTGAAGAACTAAAACCGATAGACCCTGAAGAGCTCAAAAAGCTTGTTGAGAAACTTATAGAAAAAAAAGTGGAATCTGTAGCGGTCTGCTTTCTCCACTCTTACGCAAACCTAAAACACGAGAAGGAGGTAGAAGAATCAATAAAAGAAAAAACCGAAAGTATCTTTATCTCCCTCTCCCATGAGATTCTTCCCGAGTTTCGCGAATATGAGAGGATGTCAACGACAGTCGTAAACGCCTACGTAGGACCCAAGATGTCCAAATACTTGAACTTTTTGAAAGAAAAATTACGTCCTTCGGACGTCCTCAGAGTTATGCAGTCAAACGGAGGAGTTATATCGGTGGAGACCGCCTCCAAGGAAGCGGTCAGAACCATCCTCTCGGGACCCGCGGGCGGAGTGATGGGAGCTCTCTTTATCGGAAAGCTAACGGGAACGGAGAAACTCATAACCTTTGATATGGGAGGAACCTCTACGGATGTCTCCCTCATAGATAAAAGTCCTAAGATAACCACGGAGTCCAAAATCTCGGGAATACCCGTAAAGGTTCCGATGATAGAGATACACACCGTAGGAGCGGGAGGAGGTTCTATCGCTTACGTGGACGAAGGTGGAGCCCTCAGAGTAGGACCCCAAAGTGCCGGAGCAAAACCCGGACCCATATGCTACGGAAGGGGAGGAAAAGACATAACCGTAACGGACGCAAACCTCTTTTTAGGAAGGCTCGTTCCCGAGCACTTTCTCGGCGGAAAGATGAGACTCTATCCAGAACTTCTGAAGGAACCCTTTGAAAAGCTTTCTCAAAAAGCAGGGCTGACTCCCTTAGAACTCGCGGAGGGAATAGTAAAAGTCGTCAACTCAAATATGGAAAGAGCTATAAGAAAAATCTCCGTAGAAAGGGGCTACAATCCCGAGGAGTTTGCACTTCTTTCTTTCGGAGGAGCGGGAGGACTGCACGCGGTCTTCTTAGCAAGAGCTCTAAACATACCGAAGGTGATAATCCCGGTAAATCCCGGAATCCTATCCGCCATAGGAATGCTCATGAGTGACGTTGTGAAGGACCTCTCCACAACGGTTATGCTAAAGGAGAGCGAAGCCACTCTTCACACCTTAGAGGAGCTATTTAAAACACTCGAAGAAAAACTCCTTCAGGAGATGGAAAAAGAAGGCTTTTCAAAAGAAAGCGTAGTTCTTGAGAGATTTATGGACCTTCGGTATAAAGGACAGTCTTACGAGCTGATAATTCCCTACTCCGAGGATTTCCGCGAGAGCTTTGAAAGAGAGCACGAAAGGCTCTACGGCTACAGACATGAAGGAAGGGAGATAGAAATCGTAAACATCCGCCTCAGAGCAGTAGGCTTAAAGGATAAACCCTCCTTAAAGGAGCTGGAGTTTTCGGAAAAAATAAATCCCGACGCCTTTCTCGGAGAACGAGAGGTTTATATGAACGGCAAATGGACGAAGTTTAAAGTAATTGATAGAGATAAACTTACCTTCGGTAATAAAATAGATTTCCCGGTGATAGTTGTAGAATACTCTTCCACTACGCTAATTCCGGAGGAAGTTGTAGGCGAAGTGGATAGATATGGCAACCTAATTCTAAACCTTTCCTGAAAACTTCTTATAATTTATTAAGGTTGAGCGGGTGTGGCGGAACTGGCAGACGCGCCGGACTTAGGATCCGGTGCCCGTAAGGGCGTGCGGGTTCGACTCCCGCCACCCGCACCACACACAAACCTCGGAGGTAAAAATGAAGGTTCAGGTAGAAGACAGGGAAGGACTCTTCAAATCCCTAACCGTAGAGCTGGAGGGAGATTTAGTAAAACAAAAACTTGACGAAGCTTACAAACAACTCCAGCAAACCGTTCAAATACAAGGATTCAGAAAGGGAAAAGCCCCACTCTGGATTGTAAGAGCAAAGTATAAAGATTACGTGGAAGAGCAGGTAGCAAAACAATTAGCTGATGAAACCTTAAAGGAAGCCTTAGATAAAGCGGGTGTAAAACCCGTAGCTGATATCTTCTTAGAAAATTACGAGGTATCCGAAAAAGACAACAAACTCAAGTATGTCGTCAGCTTTGAAGTTGCTCCCGAGTTTGAGCTAAAGAACGTAGAAGGAGTAGAAGTAGAAGTTCCCAAGATAGAGTTCAAAGAGGAGATGGTAGAGGAAGAGCTCCAGAGACTCCGTGAAGCCAACGCAGTTTGGGAGCCCAAAGAAGAGAATGAACCGGCAGAAGAGGGAGACCTCTTAGTCTTAGAATACGAAGTTGAAGAGGTAGTAAAGGAAGGAGAAAAGGTAAAACAAGAAACCTCCGTAATCCTCGGTCAGGGAATGCTCAGACCAGAGGTAGAGGAAGTTCTAAAGGGTAAAAAGGCAGGAGACGAAGTGGAGCTAAAAGAACTCCCTCTCTACGACCAGCAAGGCAAAGAGATAGGAAAGGTAAACATAAGGATAAAGGTCAAGGAAATTAAGAAAAAGATTCTTCCCGAACTAAACGACGAATTTGCCCAAGAGCTCGGATACGATAACCTTGAAGAGCTCAAGAAAAAGATAGAAGAAGACCTAAAGCAAAAGATAGAAAAACTCAGACAGAGTGTAATAGAGGACAGAGTGGCGGATAAACTCGTTGAGATGCACGAGATAGAAGTTCCCCAAACGCTTCTGAGAAGGGAAATCTCCTTCCTCGTAGAGAGGAGACTCAGAGAACTCCAGGCTTACGGAATAGACACCCGCTACGTTGACATAAGAAAGATAGCGGAAGAAGCAAAACCCATAGCGGAAGCGAACATAAAACTCAGGTTCATATTGGACAAATACGCCGAGCAGAACAACATCCAGCCCACCGAGGAAGACATAGAAGAGCAGTATAAGGAACTCGCAGAACAATACGGAACTACCGTTGAAGAAATAAAGAAATACTTCCAAGAGCAAGGGCTTGAAGAAGTTGTAAAAGAAGACGCAAAGCGTAAGAAGGCTTTAAAGGATATAATCTCCAAAGTAAAACTCGTGGAGGTTGAGGAGAAAAAGGAGGAAAAGAAAGAGGAAGTAAAGCAAGAGCAGGAGGTAAAGGAAAATGAATCCTAAAGAGATATTAGACCAGCTCGTTCCTATAGTAATAGAACAAACCCCGAGAGGAGAAAGAGCTTACGACATCTACTCAAGACTTCTTCAGGATAGGATAGTCCTTTTAGGATTTCCCATTGACGACCACGTTGCGAACCTTATAGTCGCCCAGCTACTCTTTCTGGAAAGCCAGGACCCCGACAAGGACATCTATCTCTACATAAACTCACCCGGAGGTTCTGTTACCGCGGGACTCGCAATATACGA
Source organism: Aquifex sp. (assembly GCA_015487405.1). Classification (GTDB taxonomy): domain Bacteria; phylum Aquificota; class Aquificia; order Aquificales; family Aquificaceae; genus Aquifex. Next base: position 12,801 of record WFPV01000021.1, read on the forward strand.
CACCATGCAGTATATAAAACCCGACGTTGTCACGATTTGTATGGGACAGGCGGCTTCTATGGGAGCCGTCCTTCTGGCCGCAGGAGCACCCGGAAAGAGATACTCCCTTCCCCACTCACGTATAATGATTCACCAACCCCTCGGAGGAATACAGGGACAGGCTACGGACATAATTATCCACGCGGAAGAAATAAAGAGAATAAAAGAGATGCTCATAGACATACTTGCAAAGCACACTGGACAGCCCAGAGAAAAGATAGCTC
>WFPV01000022.1 GCA_015487405.1 Aquifex sp.
CGGTCAGCAACCATAATGGGAATGTCTTCTTCTGGTATCTTTACAGGAAAGATGTTTATGTAGATACCAGGGTCAAAACGCATCCCCACACCTCCAGTTCACTCATTTTCAGCAAACCGGTTAATAAACTCCTTCGGTAAACGTATTTTAGCGGTCATAAGGTTGTGGAGCAAAGAGCGGAAGAGGTCTTCCAGTGCCTGTTTGCGGTTTTCCTCCGCTTCTATCCTGCGATCCACCGCTTGAAGTATGTGGGCGATTTGCTGTTGTTCAGGGAGAGGGGGGAGGGGGATTTTAAATTCCCGTAACTTTGAAGCACTAATATTAGCTTGGCTAACCGCACGTGAAGCTAATCTTTTAAGACGATTTTGTGTCTTTTCCCAATTCAATAGGTAATTCAGAAAATGAGGTTCTATGTATTTTGTGGAAACTTTAAGGCGAATAAGATAGGAAGCAAAGACATAATCACCTTCTAACTCAAACAATGCAGTTTTACCTACAAGTTCAAAGCTATTGGTTCTATTAAAAAGAATATCTCGTTTTTCTAAACGGAACCTGACAAATTCTTCTTCACTTAAATTTACATATTGCAATGGATAAGCCACAACTCTACCATCTTGTAAGTTATTCATACGAATAATTGGAAAAGAACCTTTTTTCTCTCCACGTTTTGAAATTCCATATTGAAACTTATTCACCACCTCCCCCAACCTCACCACCTTCCAGTGTGCAGGCAGGGGTCCTATCTCGGTTTCTCTTATCTCCACCCGGTCGGTTTCGTTCACGGGCACGGGACCGTAGGTAAAGAGATGGCGCATCAGGGATTTTTTGAACTCCTTGAGGGCTTTGATAACCTCCTCGGTCTTCTCCTTTGCTTCCTGAACGCTCTTTAAGACCTGTGCTATCGCTTTCTGTTCTGGGAGAGGAGGGAGGGGGATAAGAAACTTCTGCACTATGCCCTTATTTACGTTTTTTTGCGTGCTTTGTACATTATCTCTAACCAATCTTCTAGAGTGATACTTTAGCAAGTATGCACCGAACTCTACATGGAAATTGTCTTTAGGTATGATTGCTAAAATAGCCTGGTTAGTCGCAACAGGAATAGTATTAATCGCAGTTTCACCAATAGTTGCATACATGCTAAGCAATAACGATCCGGGAGGGACAATCCAAGCACTGGATTGCTTAAGACCTTCCTCCGTAATAGTTTCTTTCGTTTTACTTAAGTAAAGTTCGCATGAAGTTAAGTCCTCTATCAGAACAAAAGGAATATTCCCACCCCAAAACCTTGGCTCACCACGTTTTGGAGTTCCGCCAGCTTTCATAAATTTAGCCACCTCCCCCAATCTCACCACTTTCCAATCCTCCGGCAGGGGTCCGAGTTCGGTCATTCTGTAGCCTTCCGGTAGTGTTTTCTCTTCCACAGTTTTCAAAGTCTCCATGCCCGAACCCAGCCTGTTCATAGATAAAGTTCCTCTCAGGATTTTTATTTTTATTATGCTCCTAAAGGCTATCCTCAAGCCTTCCCATTTGACATGGTTCATCAAAAGTGTTACATTAAAAGCATGCCGACCAAAAACCCAAGGGTAAACGTTGTAGTGGACAAGGAGCTTTTTGAGGTTCTCAAAGCTCTCGCAGAGGAGAGGGGAGAGAGTGTCTCTTCCGTGGTCAGAAGATACGTAGAACTTGGCTTGAGCCTTGCCGAAGACATCGGGCTTGCAGAGATAGGAGAAGAGAGGCTAAGGACACTCAGAAGAGAGAAAACCCTAACTCATGAAGAAGTATGGGATTAGATACCACCCGAAGGTAAAGGAAGACGTAAAATCTCTTGACAGACAGACTAAAGAAAAGATAAAGAAAGCGATAGAGGAAAAGCTAACTACAGAACCTCTGATTTACGGAGAAAGGTTAAAGGGGACACTAAAAGACCTGTGGAAGCTCAGAGTCGGGAGCTACAGGGTCATCTACATAGTGGAAGAGGACACGGTTTACATACTCGGAATCCTTCACAGAAGGGAAGCTTACAAGAATGTGAGCGTTGAAGACCTCCTCAGGAGGTTAATGGGCACTTAGGCACTTCTTTAAGCCCTTATCAAAAGTGATTACCCTGTTCTCCTTCCCGTAGGCGCACAGAAGGCAATCTACAAAGTCAAGGTTTTTCTCAGAAAATATCTCAAGGGCTTTTAGCATCTGTCCCTTGTTGTGGACCTTCACGCCTCTTAGTTCTATTAGCTCCCTTAGAATCTCAGAGAGCTCCTTCCTGTTCACGTTGTAGATTCTCTGAAGAACGTAAACTACCTCTGCAACCACAGACTCAAGGATTAAGACCTTTGCCTTTCCCTCCATCACCTCGTTAAAAACCCCTTCCGCCTCGGTGTAAAGCTCCTCGTTATCCCTGAGGAGGTATCTCAGAATCACGTTGGCATCAATCAGGGAGATGTTTTTCTCTGAGGGCATTAGCTATAGCCTCCTTTTCCATCCTCATGACCTCTTCTATGGGCTTTCCCTTGATGGCATATTTTTGCAGTGCTCCACCAAGCTTTTTTACCGGCTTTATTACTACCTCCCCTTCCCTTACGGTTATCTCTACTATATCCGTTCCGAGTTTTTTCCTTATCTGTGCAGGTATCGTAACCTGACCCTTTCGGGTAATCTTGACGATAGGCATCCTTACCTCCTGTCAAGGTATTACTTTGATTTAAGGTAATACCCTGCTGAGAAGTAG
>WFPV01000023.1 GCA_015487405.1 Aquifex sp.
AGAACCCCGAATTTATAGCCGAGGTTCTTTCTTCCGTTTAGCTCTTTCCTCATCCCTTTCACCTCCTTTTTCACTTCCATTGTTAGGGAATAATATACAAATATTTTTTGTATATGTCAAGTATTATTTGTATGGAATCCACCCTCCCATCGTTTGGGGGAAAGTAGTAGACAAGAAGTCATGGAAGTTTTAAGGGAGAAAGTTTACAATTAACTTTTGTTCTAATACTTTTGTTAAGATTGCTTAAATCGTAATGAGGTTTAGCTAGGAAATGAATAAAGGTATTTCCGCGGAGAAGATAGGAAAGAGGTTAAAAAACATAAGGGAGAAGTATGGTTATTCTCTCTCATTTATAGAAGAAAAGACGGGAATATCTAAGGAGGATATAGAAGCTTTTGAAGAAGGAAAATTATCTGAAAATATCTCTCTTATTGATATTATTCAGCGTTATTCAAGAGCTCTCGGTCTAAATCCTATTAGGTTATTTGAAAAGGATTTTAAGTATCCAAATGTAAATTTTAGAGCTAAGTTCATAGGTGATAACGAAAAGGAAATAATCCAGACTGTTATAGATTTTATTTATTTAATTTCTGATTACTATCACGACTTGACAGGTGAAGGTCTTCCAAAAGTTCCTTATTACCCTTTAATGGAAGATAATTTGGATATAATTGAAGATGACAATGAGGCGATAAGCCATGCTCTTAAAGTAATTGAAAAATTGAAAAAAGATATTCCAGAATTTCAAAACTTAAAAGAATTACTGAAAAAGTTAAAGGTTTACGTTCTTGAGGTTGACTTATACAACAGTATAGATGGATTCAGTATTTATGTTCCTGATAAAAGCATTCCGGTAATCATTGTAAATAAGAGAATAAAGAGCGTATGTAGGAAACGATTTACTATCGCGCATGAGCTTTTTCACATCTTGAGTGATAGGCATAAGGAGTTCCCACCTCTTGCTAAGAAAATTGCTCTTATAAATGAAATAGGAGAAAAAAATTTACGCATTCGTGAAAAAGTGGCTAATAAGTTTGCTCAATATATGCTCGTTCCTTTTAATGAAATTGAGAAACTATTAAGAAAAAACAAAAACTTGTTTACTGAGAAGAACTTCAAGGAGGAACTGATGAAAAAATACTGTGTCAGCGAAGACGTTTTAGACTTTATCGCAAAGGATTTTAGATTGAAAACTAAAAGTTTTAATCTGAAGTGTTCTTGTAAAAGGATTGACAACGATTTTCCTAATCTTTTGGATTTGTATAACAAGCTAAAAGCAAGTGAAGAATTTGACGAGGAGTTTCTCAAAGAGATATACGAAGAAAAGATTGGATTAACATGAAGTGGGGATGGGATAGCAATATATTCATCTATTTAGATCAAGTAATTGGAGAGTTAAAGCGCTATAAAGATGATGTGCTTATCAAAATCTTGGAATTTTGTGAAAAGAATGGAGGATTTAGTAGTGTGAATTGTATAAAGAAACAGATTGAAAACACACAGACATACAAACTTTTAGAGGAAATAGGATATTTAGAAGATGTGGCACTTGATGAGTATTATACGGATGAAATCTTAATTCAGGAACTTGAAGAGTTATTGAATAAAATAAAAAGCATAAACAAACATCATCCTGATTTCAAAAAGTATAGATACATAAAGCAGTATTTGAGCCATTTTAGCAGTCCCAAATACGACCTGTATGATATTTGTTTTTACTTGGCTCATAGAGATGGAAAAATAAATGCATCTCTTGTAAGTGATAAAAAACTTTTTATTCTTTTAAGGACATTTAACTTTAAAGTAGTTTTTTGCAAAAACAAAGATAAGAAAAATGTGGATGCGTTTTTAAAAAGTTGTGAAAAGGATTTTCTTTGAATAAAAGCAATTGCTTTTTAAACTTCTTCTCCAGTTCTTTATCTTTAAGTTTTTCCAATTCTCTTATGACACTTTCAGCTATTGTTATCCGCTCTACTCGTTCAATTTTCATTCTTTGGAAAGGAATTCCTCTAAGCTAAGCACTCTACCTTCTTGAGAATCTTTAAGTCCTTCTTCAATAGCTTCCTGAAGCTCTTTATCCTTTTCAGGGAACAGCCCTGTTACATCTCCTAAAAAACTCAACAGGTTATTAGCTCTACTTTTTAAATCTTTCGGAATGTCTAAATTAGCGGAAAAGAATACGTTAACGAGCATAGATATTCTTCCATAGAGTTCTTTGAATGTGTCCTGTAGAAATTTCAAAATCCATTCTTCCTGAGAGGTTAATTCATCCTTATCGTGCAAGCTTGCATAAACAGGGATAGCATCATTAAGCAGAGCTTCTATATCCGAAAGATACTTTTCAAGGAATTCCGGAACGTTAAGAGTGTTTCCTGACTTTTCCCACATTTTGTTTAACTCCTCTATCTCTCTTAATTTAGCTTCCCAAGTTCTTGTATCCATCTTCACGCCCCTACCAAAGCTTCTAATTGCTCCTTGAACGCTTTCAAAACCTTCTCCCTCTTCTCAGGCGGTAGCTTCTCAAGAAGTTTCTCTATCTACACTTTTAGACTTGGGAATTGTTAAGGTTATTGTAACTTCAGTTAATTCTGCTTTAAGTATTCTATCAATACCAAATTTAAAAATCTTATCAAGCTTTTCTAAATAATCCAGGGGAGGTAATTTTTTACCTTCTTCCCATTGAATAATTTCCTCTACCGGTATATCTAATAACTGGGAAATTTCTTCAAGAGAAAATCCATTTTCTTCACGGTAATTTTTTAAAATATTCCCTACAACCTCTGCTTTCCTCATTTTTCGCTTTGTTCTGTTCATTTTCTCCTCCTTTTAAGCTTCCACTAAGGCTTCTAATTGTTCTTTAAATGCTTTTAAAAGTTTCCCCTTTTTTTCCGGAGGTAATTTCTGAAGAAGAGCTTCTATATCCTTAATATCAATATCAACAGGTTCAACTTGCTCTTTGGATTGCTCACTGTCTTCAAAGAAGTAGCTGACTGGAACGTTCAATGCTTTAGCTATGCGTGTCAAAGCTCTAAGTGATACAGATGTTTTATTATTAACTACTGCATTTATGTATTGTTGTGTATAGCCCGTTAATTTAGCCAATTTTCTTTGACTTATCCCTTTTATCTCAAGGAGACGCTTTAATTTAGGACCTATAAGATAACTTTCTCGCTTAAGAGTTTTCATGTCTTTAAACTTACAAACGGCATTTGTAGAAGACAATTTACAATAATTTACTGTTGCAATATACAAATATTTCTTGTATATTTAAATGTATATGAAACTAACACAAACAGAGTTAGCTCTTCGTGTAGGTGTTTCACAGCAACAAATCTCAGCAATATTAACTAAAAAAGCATACGCCTCCCTTCCCACCGCCGTAGCCATAGAACTTGCAACGGGAGGGAAGTATAAGGTAGAGGACTTAGTCCGTCCTGAAGTAGCGGAAGCATTAAAAACCTTCCTCAAACTCCGCTGTCCCATGCTTCAAAAACTAAGTCAAGAAAACCAAGCTCAAAGTGTGGAGAAAGAAGAAAAAACTACAGTGGAGGTAAATAAATGAGCCAAGGAAAGACATTAAAGGACTTAATACTTGAGCTGATAAGGATAAGAGCTGAGATAGCTTACAGGAGGGATGAAAGATTTGAAGATTCCTTTGAACAAATAGCAAATGTAGTAAACGACCTCGGAAGAATGCTTGGAAGCTTCAGGATTCTCCGAGAAGGAGGTTCTTATCCATCCGCCAATGTGGTTGATGAATTCTTCCTAAAACTGTGCCAGTTAGCTCTCCATATATATCACCATGACACGAGGTTAGCAGATAAAGTGCACGAAGAAGTTGAAAAGAAGCTCAAAGAAGAGAAAAGGAGTTCTCAAGAATGAAGTTGATTACATTCTTAACGGAACCTTCTTTAGGCTCTGTTTCTTCAATCCGAATATCTTCACGAGAGGGGAAAGATTTAGTTGAGTCTTGTTTAACCTCAAAAAGATATATTCTTGGGCTTTCCTTATCCCCTATCTTCGCATATCCCTTTATACATTCAGGTTCAGAAGCTTCACAATATTCGTATTCAAAACCAACCTCTATTTTCTTCAAGAGCTTCTTAAATACGTCAAAAACAGGCTTAAATTTCTCATCACTTTCAAACTCCTGTCTGAGTAGAAGTTTAAAGCGCCTCGTTGCCAAAACTTTATTGTTCTCCAACCACTCCCACACGAGCAGTGTTTTATATGCTTGGCTCGGTTTCATCTCCATTTCGCTCACCCCCTTCCTTTCTTTTTATCACACCTTCAGGAGGTTTTACCCATGAACCTCAAAGAAGCCCGTTTTAAAACAGTCCTTCGCTATGCAAAGGACCTATCCGGAATGACACTTGAAGAGCTTGCCGAAAAAACAGGAATATCCCTCTCACAAATTCAGAGATACTTCTCGGATGAAGACTACTATCCAAGCCCGATTAAGCTCGTAGCTATATGCAAAGCCCTAAACACAACACTCCCCATAGAGTGGATGTTAGAGCAGGTAAAAGGGAGCTCTCCCAAGTGGAACGGATACCACTCCGTGAGCAAAGAACTCTCAGACGTCATCAATCAAATCATTACAGCCCTTGAGGATGGAGTTATCACTCCCGTTGAAAAGGAACGCATTTACAAGGAGGCTGTAGAAGCCATGGAAGCTTTAAAAAGCCTTTTAAGAAGACTTGAGGAAAAGGAGGGAGAAAGGTGAATCAAGAAGGGAAGGAATATAGAAAAAAATTGGAGAAACTTATTTTTGAACTTATTAAACTCCACACAGAGTTAAACGTCAAGACGTTGGACCCCGAAAAGGTAAACGACTACATTCTTAAGATTCTGTATCTTGCTCTTAAAGATATCCCCAAAATCCCTGAAGCACATGCAGGTGGAATGTTTTTCTCTGTTAGACACAACTATCTCCCTGAACTCAAGAAATTTTCAAGGTTTTTAGACGAGCAAATTCAAGTGATTCAGGAATACAAAAAGCACAAAGGAGGGATAGGATGAGAGCTGTTTCAAATGGCAATGGAAGAATTAAAAATTATCAAACCAAAATAGAATTCAAATTCAAAAAACCCGATAGCAGTGTGGAAAGGGCTATTCTTGCGACTCTTGTAGAAGCTATTACAGAAAGAAATAACAAAGTCATAAACCTATTATTAAGAGAAGTTAAGAAGGACTATTTCTTAGCAGACCCACTACACCCAAAACTGTGGGAAGCGCTCACAGAATACCTCCTACATACAGGGGAAGGAGAATGGCATGAAATTACATTGTTTCATTTTCTAAGAAACAAGGATTTAGAATTATGGAGCTTAGCAAATGAATTACTATACGAAAATCCTGAAGCTGTAGCCCCCGAAATCCTTGATTCTCTAATACGCATATTGAAAGATACCTTTTTGATAAATACCACACTTTCGGGTTTACTTGAAGGTGAATCTTACAAAGATGCCAAAGAACTTCTTAAGAAACTTCAGGATAGCTTAGATGCATTGCACAAAGAGATAAGTGATATAAAAACAAAGGAATCCCAAAACGAAATAGAAGCCCTGTTTCTAACCATTGATGACCTTGAAAATATTCAAATAGATTGGGTCGTTAAGGACTTTATTCCCAAAAACACAATAGTAGGAATCACAGCTAAGTTCTCTACGGGGAAGACGACGCTCGTTTACGCATTGCTAAAAACCTTCGTTCTTCAAAAATATAAGGTTCTTTACGTGGACCTGGACAACCCGCTAACCGTAATCAAGAAAAAGATAGAAGAATTTGGATTTAAGGAGTTTGTAGAAAGCGGACAGCTAAAAATCCTTTCAAGACACAAGCTCGGAATAAATGCAAGGCACGAAGCGTGGCAAAGGATAAAGGAATGGCTAATGAATCAAGAAGAACACTATCTCGTTGTAATAGACAGCTTAAAGAACTTTGCAAAAGGTTATGACATCAATTCAGACAAAGAAGCAGAGTTCTTAATGTCAGAACTCAAAGACCTTACGGTAAAGCACACCGTAATATACCTGCACCACATTCCGAAAATGCTTAATCCTGACATGCCTTTTAAGAACAGTGGAACAATACTGGATAACACAGATGTTGCTTACTTCCTTCAAACAGACAAGAAGGCAAGGCTGTTTAAACTAACGAGGTTCAAAGATAGAGTTCCTGTTAAAGAAAGTCTTGAATTCATTTTTAATGAAGATGGAACTCTTGAAGAGGCACTCCCCGAATGGATACGAGAAGCACTGAAGTTCGTGAGAGCTGTTTTTGAAGAGGTTGAAAAAGGTAATAACAAGAAAAAAGCACTTGCTAAAGCAGTAGCAGAAAAAACAGGAATAGGCGAGAAAAGAGTAACGAACCTACTTGAACAATATGCTCAGTATCGCTACTGGGAAATTGTCCAAGGTGAACATAACTCTAAAATCATCAAACCTCTAAAAACACTTGAGGAAATAGAAAGCTCTTTGAAATCAAAGGCATACGCTAATTCCGTTGAAAATCAAGAGTTGGGCAACGATTCAAGCAGGGGAAACGCTCAAGTTCTTGAAAATCAGGAGTTGGGCAGTTGCGCAACTATATATATAGAGGAGCACAACTGCGCACCTGAGTCAGACACACTCAAGTCTGAGGAAGAAAGCATAAAGGGAATGATAGAGAGACTCCTTGACGACGGAGTGGAGATAAACCTTGAAGTGATGACGGTTCACAAGGTAGACACTGAGAAAATCCGAGAGATAGCAAAAGACCCCGTCCTAAAGTCCCTACTTCTTGAACTCTACATAGCCAATGAGAAAGGCGACGTAAACGGCTGGGAATACCTAATTGAGGAAGTCAAGGAAGGAAAGAAAACTTTCAAGGAGGCTGTAGAAACCTTTGAGGAGCTTAGTGGGATTGATTTTTGAAGGAGGAATAGAGAAGTGAGATGGCTTAAATATCCACCATTTTACTTTTGTAAACGAACTTCACCTTAAATCCTTCCGCAGTAAAGAGTGCGTATCTGAGTGCATCCATAAGG
>WFPV01000024.1 GCA_015487405.1 Aquifex sp.
AGACAGGGAAGGCGGAGATCAGGAAGAGAAAGAACTCCCCCGCAAAAGATTTACCTGCTAAGTAAAAGGAAAGGGAAACCAGCAGGAGGGAGAGGTAAAGAGCAACTCCCCCCGTTCGCGGCGTAGGCTTCTCATGGAACTTCTGGGGTCCCTCCTCCGTATCGTGAAAGAAACCCAGCTTTATGAGGAATCCACACAGCAGGAAGCTGGCAAGAAAGGCTATGATAAGATACAGCATTTAATTTATCATATCCACAAATTTACCACTGTACACGCTTTCCCAGATATCATGAGCCTGTAAACCATCTGTACAATTTTTCTAATCCCTCTTCGAGAGATACCTTATGTTTCCATCCAAGCTTATGTATTCTCGATACATCCGTAACTTTACGTGGAGTTCCGTCAGGTTTTTCAGGGTTAAAAAACAGTTCTCCCTTAAATCCTACAACCTTGCCAATTAAAGAAGCCAGTTCTTTTATAGAGATCTCTTCTCCAGTTCCTATATTGAGGTGAGTATTTCTTATTTCTTTGCCTTTTTTTACCAAATCCAGCAGATTGCAGTATGGATTTGAAGGCAGATCAGGATAGATTAAATTTATTATGTCTTCAAAATCAATTCTTTCCATAAGAAACACACAGGCATCAGCAAGATCATCCACCCACAAGAACTCCCTCTTCGGTTTTCCAGTTCCCCAGATTTCTACTCTCACCGATCCCTTTTTCTTTTCAATACCATACGTTTCCAACATACCCGTTATTTCCTCTTTTGAGGATTTTCCACTTACCCCTTTTATGGGTCTCGCATCTAAATCCCTTCTTATTTCCTCCCAGTTATTTTCCTCCAAACACTTTGCAAGGTGTATTTTCCTCATTAAGGCGGGGATTACGTGTGAGGTTTCCAGATCAAAATTGTCCCAGTATCCATAAAGATTTGTAGGCATGACAGAAATAAAGTTCGTCCCGTACTGAAGGTTGTAACTTTCACACATCTTCAATCCTGCTATTTTCGCAATTGCGTAAGGTTCATTGGTGTATTCTAAGATATCAGTTAATAAGTATTCTTCCTTCATGGGTTGTGGACAATCGCGTGGATATATACACGTGCTTCCTAAGAAAAGCAGCTTTTTAACATTGTATTTATGACTGAGGTGTATAACATTGTTCTGTATTTGTAGGTTTTGATATATAAAATCTGCTCTGTAAATATTGTTCGCCCAGATTCCACCCACTTTTGCTGCAGCGAGAAAAATATATTCTGGTTTTGTCTCTTTAAACAGCTTCTCTGTTGCCAGCTGATCTGTTAAGTTTATTTTGATAAATTTAAGACAACCTTCTTTAAGGTATTTTTTAAAATCTTCATACATTCTTTCCGGTTTTTTACCCCTGTAAGTTCCAATGATGTTCCTGTACCCTCTCCTGAGAAGCTCTCTGACTATGGCGCTACCCACGAGTCCAGTAGCGCCGGCGACAAGAATCTTAGAGTCTTTATTCATCCCTGTTAGCCTACTCCCTTATTTTTGAGTAGAACGTATACTCGTGATCTGTGTATCCGAAACCTTTCTCCCTTGATATCTTAATGCCTTCACCCAGAGGTTTAAGTCCCACAAGCTTCATATCGTAGTCCACCATAATTTTTACAAGCTCCTCAAACGTAGTTCTCGGCTCCCACCCTAACTTCTCCCGTGCTTTGCTAATATCCGCCTGTAGAAACTCCACCTCCGTAGGTCTAAAGTATCTTGGATCTATTTCTATAATGACCTGTCCTGATTTCAAGATGTGTTCCCATCTCTTATCCACGCTTTTTACAATCCCCTTTTCCTCTGTTTTCTCCCCCCTCCACTCCAGTTCTATTCCTGCATACTCGAAAGCTGTGTTTACAAATTCCTTTACAGAATGACTTTCCCCAGTTCCTATCACATAGTCATCCGGCGTTTCTTGTTGGAGCATTAGCCACATCGCTTCCACGTATTCAGGCGCAAACCCCCAGTCCCTCTTTGCATACAAATTACCAAGATACAATTTCTTCTGTTTCCCCGCTAAAATGTGAGCTAAAGCTCTTGTTATTTTCCTTGTAACAAACGTTTCTCCTCTTCTTGGACTTTCATGGTTAAAAAGTATGCCATTACAAGCAAATATATTATAAGCTTCTCTGTAGTTAATGGTCGTCCAAAATGCATAAACCTTTGCAATAGCGTAAGGACTTCTTGGGTAAAAAGGAGTTTTTTCATTCTGAGGAGGAGGGGAAGCCCCAAACATCTCGGAGGAAGAAGCCTGATAGAATTTGGCTTTTATACCACTTCTCCTTATAGCCTCTAAAATTCTCAGAGTTCCTAATGCTGTAATATTACCTGTGTATTCAGGCATTTCGAAAGAAACCTTTACGTGGGATTGAGCTCCTAAATTGTAAACTTCACTGGGTTGAATGTTCCATATTATTTCTGTCAAAATCCCAGGATCAGAAAGGTCTCCGTAATGCAAGAATAATCTTGCGTCTGGTTCATGAGGATCTACATATACATGATCTATTCTATGAGTATTGAAGGTGGAACTTCTCCTTATTATCCCGTGAACTTCATAGCCCTTTGACAGCAACAGTTCAGCTAAGTAAGATCCGTCCTGTCCGGTTATGCCTGTGATCAGAGCCACCCTTTTTAACATAAAAACCCTCCTACGATTTCATAAATGGCTTCATGAATTCGGATATTTTATAAAGTCTTTTCGTTATCAGCGCATAGTAAGGCAGTTTATACTCCCCAATAATACGTAAGTCCTCTTCCAGTTTCTTGAGCAGTTTCTTAGGAGTGTGCCCACTTTTCCCTCCTGTTTTCATTTTTACCAGCGTTTTGTTTACATATACAAGCTTAACATTACCCTTTAAGATAGCTCTCAATATATATTCATAGTCTGAAGCGATATCAAGATCTTCCCGATAGAATCCCAATTCATTGTATACACTTCTCTTCAAAAAAAGTGCTGTGTGAACAGGATGCCATCCTTTAAAAACTTTTTCTTTGCTTACCTCCCCCAGCTGGGTTTCTCTAACTATTATGCCTTTGTTGTTAAAAAATACCACGTCCCCGTATATACCATCTGCATCCTGTAGCTCTTCGAATTTTCTCACTACTGTCTCGAGAACATTCTCATCCGCTAATAGATCTCCTGCATGCAAAACTCCCACCACGTCCCCTGTGCTCAGTTTTAACCCCCTGTTCAGAGCTTCATAAAGTCCGTTGTCTTTCTCCGAGACAAGGATAACTTCATAGTCCCTTACTGATTCCTTGTATTCCCTTAAAATCTCCAGTGTTCCATCGGTTGACTTACCATCAACTACAATGTGTTCTATGTTCCTATAAGTTTGTGTGGTTAAACTATCCAGACTTGGTTTAATTTCATCTTTTCTGTTTAAAACTGCGGTTATTATACTTACCTTCATTTTCTCTTTATAATAAACCTTTCGAGCACCACCACGTCCATCTTAGTTCTGAGAAAGCAATCTAAAGCTTCTTCAGGCTTACAAACTATCGGTTCATTTTCATTAAAAGAGGTGTTCAGAACAATGGGTATGCCTGTAAGTTTCCGAAATTCCTCAATAAGTCTGTAGTACCTTGGATTCTGTTCTTCTTTTAAGGTTTGCAATCTGCCGGTTCCATCGACATGGGTTACTGCGGGGATTTCCCCTCTCTTCTTTTCCTTTATTAGGAATACTTTTTCCATAAAAGGCACGTCATCGTCTATTTCAAAGTAGTCTTTAACATATTCCCTTAAAATGGTAGGAGCAAAAGGTCTGAAGGGTTCTCTGTGCTTGATTTTTAAGTTCAAAATATCCCTTATATCTTTCCTTCTCGGATCTGCAAGGATAGATCGATTTCCCAATGCACGTGCTCCCCACTCCATTCTTCCCTGAAACCATCCAACAACTTCACCATCTGCGACATATTTAGCCACCTTTTTACAAAGTTCTTCTTCGTCCTCTATAAATTCTATTTCACAGTTTTCCTTTTCGAGAGCACTCTTATGTTCCTCTATCATATTTTCAATGTAATCTTCACTAAAAGAAGGTCCTAAGTAAGCGTGTTTCATTTTATAAACCCGTTGATTTCCTAATACTTCACACCAAACATCCAGAGCACTACCAATAGCTCCTCCGTTATCCGCTGCTCCTGCAGGAATAAAGGCTTTTTTGAAAGGAGTCAGTTCGTAAACCCTCCCGTTCATAACAGAGTTCATAGCGGCTCCACCTGCTAAGCATATGTTTTCTAAACCTGTCTCTTTATAAAGGTACCTTAACATGTGAGTTACAGCTTCTTCAAACATCCTTTGCATGGATGCTGCAACGTCCATGTGGTATTGGGTAATAGCTTCACCTTTCTTTCTGGCGGTTCCCAACTCCTTTTCCAGATCCTCACTAAACAATTTTCCCACATAGGGGGTGGTATCGTTCCACTCATACTCGATACTTTCCTTATGATGTCTAAAGTATTTTAAGTTGAGTTCAAAGGTTCCGTCTTCCTTAAGTATTACGATTTTCCTCATTATGTCCATATACTTGGGTTCGCCGTAAGCGGATAATCCCATAACCTTGTACTCATCACCGTACTTCCAGAATCCCAAGTATTGAGTCATTGCTTCGTAGAAGATTCCCAAGGAATGTGGGAAATATATTCTTTTAAATATCTCTATTTTATTTCCCTTTCCTACACCAAAGGCTGTGCTTACAAAATCTCCAAAGCCATCAACAGAAAACAAAGCTGCCTCTTCAAAGGGAGAAGCGAAAAACGAACTTGCCATATGCGCTCTGTGATGCTCAACGTTTACTACCTTTGCTTCTATACTTACTCCTAATTTGTCTTTAAACTCCTCCTTAAGATCCACCCACCTTTTTTGATTTTTAATTCTCTCCATGAGAAACCCAAAAGATGGTTTCTTTTTAATCAAATACAGGAGCTTTTGTTCCAAATTGGCTTTTGGATTTTTATTTATTGCTATGTAGTCTATACTCTCAAAATCAACCCCTGCCTCTTGTAAGCAATACTCTATAGCACCTTTAGGAAAGCCAGCCCAGTGTTTTTCTCTCGTAAATCTTTCCTCTTCTGCGGCTGCTATAACTTTTCCATCTTTCAAAATAGCAGCAGAAGAATCTCCGTGGTATGCGTTAATGCCAAGAATTATCATAACT
>WFPV01000025.1 GCA_015487405.1 Aquifex sp.
AAGCCTATCGTTATGTAGTAGGGGTACTGAATGAAAGGTTCAAGCTCGTACTCCTTCGTATCGGGATTTTCCTGCTTTCTCTCCATAAAGAGGTTGTAAGCCTGGATGGCTTTCTCTTTCAATCCAGGTGCCTTTTCTATGTTGAAATTTAAAATGTAGTTTCTCAACTCTTTGGGCAGAATAAAACCGGGAATTTTGTCCAGTCCGAGTATCTTCGCCGCCTCAAGCCTGTGCTGTCCATCAACAACTTCGTAATAACCGTCTTCCGCTGGAACTACCATTATGGGGTCTATGAAACCTATTGTCTGAATTGATTGAACAAGCCTGCTGATGAGCGTATCCGATAGAGGTCTCTCTATAGGAGGAATTATTATCTTAGAGGTGTCCAGCTCTGTGAACTCTATGTCGTATCCCTTAACCGGTTCAGTGTATTTGCACTTTTCCATCTTCCCACCTCCTCAAAAATTTATTTTCAGATTTTATGAGTCCTTTATTATAAAGATAGGTGGTAAAGAAAATTAGTCAAGGAAGGAGAAGAGAGATTTTTCTTAGTGAAGTAAAAATAAGGAGGGGAGGAAACTCACCACTGAGGAACTATCTTCTTCTTACCGCTGAGGAACTTGTCAACCGCGAGTGCGGCTTTACATCCCATAGCGGCGGCGACAACTGCCTGCTTTACCTCATTGCAAAGAACATCTCCCGCCGCAAATACACCGGGAACGGAGGTCATCATTTCCTCGTTTATCACTATGCAATCCCCTTCCGTCATCTCAACCTGTCCCATTAGAAAATCTACCGAAGGTTTCGTTCCTCCGAGGAATATAAATACTCCGTTAACTTCTAAAAGCTTTTCCTGTTTATTTTGAAGGTCTTTTAGTTTTACTCCTTTAACTACTTGGTCCCCCACTATCTCTATAGGTCTATGTCTTAAAAGAATTTCCACGTTAGGTAAGTTTTGAAAGTGCTCTATTACCTCCGGTGGTGCTTTTATCTTGCTTCCAGGAACTACAAAATAAACTTTTCTTGCGAACCTTGCTATAAACTCAGCCTCCTCTATGGCGTAGTCGTCGTCTCCGATAACTGCGACGGGCTGGTCTTTAAAGAAGGCCGCGTCGCACACCCCGCAGTAGGATACTCCCCTTCCTAAGAACTCCTCTTCCCCTTTGAACTTGTTGGCTCTCTCCATAGCTCCGGAGGCGACTATTATTGTTTTTCCTCTGAACTCCCTTCCGTCTATGGTGTAAACCTTTTTAGGGTCGCTGTTTAAATCCGTGGCTATAACCTTACCCCTTACGAACTCAGCTCCAAAACCTTTTGCTTGGTCACGCATAATCTTCAAAAGTTCGTATCCCGATAAAGGTCCCGGAACACCGGGATAATTTTCAATTTTTTGAGTCACTCCGAGAGCTCCGTCAGCTTCCGCTCTGTAGAGGACGAGCGTTTTCCAACCTGCCCTTGCGGTGTAAAGTGCTGCGGTTGTTCCCGCAGGCCCCGCTCCGATGATTATCACGTCGTAAACCTTGTCGGGTTGCTGGGTTAGACTGACATCAAGTCCCATTTTTCCTTTACCTCCTCTATCAATAATAATTATTATCAATGGATAAAATAAATCTTTTATTTCTATCAAGTTTGCTTGCCTGCTCCGGAGCCTACAAAGTCGTTGAAATAGAAAAACCCAGTCCTTGTTACTTTATTTCTAAAGTAAAAAGGGACGGCGAAGCCGTAAATATTTTTCTTGAACACGAAAAGGATAAACTCTGTCCGCAGGTCATTACAAAGGAAAGGGTCAAAGTGGAGAAGGACGTCAAAAGGATTCGTATTATACTGAATAATAAAGTTTGGAAAGAGGTTAATCTTAGGGAGGATAAGAAGGATGAACATTGAGTATAGGGGTGTTGATGTTCACATAAGCGACGCTATGAAAGCTCTCATTGAGAGCAAGTTAAACAGGTTCAAGAGATATCTGAAGGAAGTAGGTGAGGATGAAGTAGAAGCAGTGGTAGCTATCTCTTCAACCCGCGCAAGACAAAAAGGCTACGCAGGGGATAGTCTTCCCACCTTCTATAGAGTAGACCTACACCTTTACCTCAAGAACCTCCCCCACGGTGCACTCCACGCCTGGGAGGAAGATACAGATGTATTTACCGCAATAGATAAGGCATTAGACGAGCTTGAGAGACAGCTCGTAAAACTGAAGGCTAGGAGACACGAATACATCAGGGAAGCCAGAAAGTTTAAAGAAAAACTCCACGAGATGGAGATGGGACTGGAGGAAGCGGAGAGGGAAAAGCCCGAAATAATAGAAGAGGAGCTTGTTGTGGACAAACCTATGAGCGTAGAAGATGCAAAGGCTGAACTTGAGGAAACGCACGCCTACTTCATTCCCTTCGTAGATATAGCGGACGGACAGCTAAAGATTCTATACAGGAAGAGGGGAGGAAATTACGGACTCCTCATAACGGGGTGTAAATATCTATGACGAATATAAGGTTTTTGAGACTACGTAAGTTCTCTTACGTTGTTTCAGCTGTTCTCCTAATCCTAAGTCTCTTAGGAATCTTCGTCAAAGGTTTTAACTTAGGTCTTGATTTCACAGGAGGATACCTATACGAGGTAAAGTTTGAAAAGCAGGAAGAGATTTCAGACCTCAGAAAAGAGCTCCACAAGGTCGGTTTAAAGAGCGTCTTTATACAGGAAACGAAGGAAGGAACTTACATAATAAAAATCCGGATAGACGAAGATATAAAGAAGCTGGAAGAAGCCTTGAAAGAATTAGGTAAATACGAGCTCGTCAGGAAAGAGAAAATTAGCGGAGTGGTTAGTGAGGAGCTAAAGAGAAAGGCGGTTTACGCTATACTTACTGCCCTTGGAGGAATTCTTATTTACCTCGGCTTTAGATTTCAGCCTATCTGGGGACTCGGGGCTATTTTGGCTTTAGCCCACGACGTTATCGTTGTCCTCGGGGCTTACTCCTGGACTTACCGGGAGGTGAACTTAGAGGTCGTCTCCGCCATACTCATAGTTGCCGGCTACTCGGTTGCGGACACGGTCGTAATCTTTGACAGGATTCGGGAAAATCTAAGGAAGAGAAAGGGCTTTTCCTTAGAGGAAATTATGGACCTATCGGTGAATCAAACCCTTTCAAGAACGATAATGACCTCTTTAACGACCTTTATAACAGCCTTAACCCTTTTCGTTTTAGGCGGTCAGGCACTCTCCAACATCATGTTCGCCTTCGTTGTAGGAATAATTGTGGGAACCTTCTCTTCAGTATTTGTGGCTTCCGCATTCGTTCTGGACATATACAAACTCCTCGGCAGGGCGGAGGTCAAGCCCGCTTGAATCAAGAGCTGTTTACCTACGTTGTAGTCTTTATTTTCGGACTCATTTTCGGTAGTTTTTACAACGTTCTCATTTACAGACTTCCCAGGAACATATCCGTCGTCTTTCCTTCCTCCCACTGTCCCCACTGCAAGCAGAGACTAAAGTGGTATGACAACATTCCCTTGCTTTCTTTTTTAATCCTTAAAGGGAAATGCAGGTATTGCGGTGAAAAAATCTCTATAAGGTATCCCCTCGTAGAGCTATCTTCAGGGCTTTTGGCAGTTCTATCTTTCCACAAGTGGGGGCTCAACGTTGACGGAGTAGTTTACTACTTCTTCTTTTCCGCACTTCTCGTTATGAGTCTTATAGATTGGCACTACTTTATTATTCCACCCGAGATAAATATAGGAGGGCTCGTTGTTGCCCTTCTTGTTTCTCCATTCAGGGAGGACATAACCTGGCAAGAAAGCCTCGCCGGAGCCTTTATAGGTTTTTTAGTTCCTTTCTTAATATACCTTTACTACGTAAAGGTGAGAAAGATAGAAGGGCTTGGCTTTGGGGACGTTATTCTCCTTAGTTTTATCGGAGCTGTGGGAGGAGTTTATGCGGTTTTTGCTTCTCTGGCTCTCGGGAGCCTGTTGGGACTTATCTACGTTATTCCTTTAATTATCAAACATAAGAGCTTAAGTTTTGCCGTTCCCTTTGGACCTTTCCTATCCCTGGGAGCCTTCTTAGGTATCCTATTTAAGGAAGAGATACTAAAACTCTTTACGGGAGTTTGACTTATAATCATTAAATCATGGAACACCTCGCGAAAACTGACCCCGAAGTTTTTGATGCGATAGTAAAGGAGTACGAGCGTCAGTTTTACAACTTAGAGATGATTGCTTCCGAAAACTTTACTTCCCTCGCGGTTATGGAAGCTACCGGAAGCGTCCTGACCAACAAGTATGCCGAAGGACTTCCGGGAAAGCGTTATTACGGAGGATGTGAGTTCGTTGATATAGTTGAGAATCTTGCAATAGAAAGGGCTAAGAAACTCTTCGGAGCGGAGCACGCAAACGTTCAGCCCCACTCCGGTTCCCAAGCTAACATGGCTGTTTACTTTGCAGTTCTCCAACCCGGCGACACTATAATGGGAATGGACTTAGCCCACGGAGGACACCTCACCCACGGAGCTAAGGTCAACTTCAGCGGAAAACTATACAACGTCGTTCACTACGGCGTAAATCCTGAGACAGAGCTCATAGATTACGACCAGCTCTATAAACTCGCAAAGGAACACAAGCCTAAGCTCATAGTCGGAGGAGCTTCAGCCTACCCGAGAGTTATAGACTGGGCAAAGCTCAGAGAGATAGCGGACGAGGTGGGAGCACTCCTGATGGTCGACATGGCACACTATGCGGGACTCGTAGCGGGAGGAGTTTACCCCAATCCCGTTCCATACGCCCAGTTTGTAACTTCCACTACTCACAAAACTCTCAGAGGACCCAGAAGCGGATTTGTGCTAACAACTCAGGAATACGCCAAGGCGATAGATAAAAGTGTCTTCCCGGGAATACAGGGCGGGCCTTTAATGCACGTAATAGCGGCAAAGGCGGTAGCTTTTAAAGAGGCTATGAGCGAAGAATTCAAAGAATACGCAAAGCAGGTGGTAAACAACGCTAAAGCCCTCGCTGAAGAGCTCCAGAAGGAAGGATTTAAAATAGTGAGTGGAGGAACGGATAGTCATATAGTTCTCGTTGACCTTAGGAACAAGAATATTATCGGAAGGGATGCTGAAAAGGCTTTAGAAAGAGCCGGAATTACCGTGAACAAGAACGCCGTTCCCTTTGACCCTCTACCCCCTACTAAGACGAGCGGAATAAGAATAGGAACCGCGGCACTCACTACGAGGGGAATGAAAGAGGAGGAAATGAGAAAGATAGCCCGCTGGATATCCCAGGTTCTCCACAACCTTGACGATGAAAATCTTATTCAGAAGATAAGAGAAGAAGTAAAAGAACTCTGCGAGGCATTTCCCCTCTATCCGGAGCTCAAGGTGAAGATAGATGAGTTACGCAATAGCAAGGCAACCAATATATGATAGGGAGAACAATGTAGTAGCTTACGAAGTATTCTTAAGGAGGAAGGACAAGCCGGAAGAATACCCGAAGGAAGTAGAGTTTTCT
>WFPV01000026.1 GCA_015487405.1 Aquifex sp.
AGGTATCTGAGCAAAGGAAAAACTAATTAGAAACAGAAGAATCAACATCCTCTTCCCGTAATATTTTCGCAAACTTATCACTGAAGATTATGTAATACCTACGGTTCTTAATCTTTACCGAAGCCAAGAAGGTTTCCTTTCCGAGGGGCAGGAGCTCTTCCAATTCTATATTTCCCTTCTTGCCAAGGTAGGGAAATCTTCTTTTGAGAACTACCGGGAGGAGAAAGTAGAGAACCACGAGAACAAAGAGGAGAGAAAGAATTACCTGAAGGACAACTTTCCAATCTATCACTTCTCTATGATGGTCTCTTCAACCTTCATACCGAAGTGTCTTCCCGCTTCCTCCACGTATCCGAGGACTTCGTCGCCTTCCTTCAGGTCAGCTACGGATATGGGTGTTCCGTCCGGTTTTGTAAGCCTTATAGTTTCGGCGTTCTGGAGGATGCAACTGAGCTTTTTGTTTTCATACCTTCCTTCAATAAGGAGCATGGGTCTTCTCTCTACCTTTGCCCTGCCTACGTAGGTGAGTCTTCCCTCTCCCTTATAGTTGTAAACCATAACGGGGTCTCCCGCCTTTAGCTCGCAGAGATACTTCGTTTTGTTTTCGGGAACTCTGATATACATGTGCACCGCTCCCGCGTTGACTCTGAAGGGTCTTGCCGCTACGTAGGGGTTTTCTTCTGTTTCCGCGTGGACTAAGAACATTCCTCCCGAGGAGTTTCCGACGAGCATACCCTCGCCTCTGTTCAGGAGGGAAATCGTGTCCACACAAACCCTGTCTCCAAGCCCGAGGGGAAGTATCTTCGTAATCTTTACGGTCACGAGGTTTAACTTCTCCTCGTATTCTCCTACCAGCTTTCCTATCTTCTTTATCTCGTTTATGTCCTGAGTTTTTACCACAACTCCCTTAACGCCCTTTTCTAGGGTCTGGAGTGCGGTTCTTGCCTGCTCCGCATCCTTCACGACTGCGTAGAGCTCCTCTCTCTGGGCTATTAAGTTTTCAAGGGGGATGACGGTCCAGTCGGTGGTTTCCACTATCACCTTCACGTTGGGAGGAAAGCTCGCAGCCCTTTCTTCATCTTCCTTTCCCTTAATCAGGACGTAGACTACGTCTTTTCCGAGCTTGAGGTCTCCGTCGGGAGAGATTACGGTTATCCTTCCTATCTTTTTAACCTCATCATACTTTCCTTCTTCGGGAACGACTACAGCGGTAGCTCCGGCTTCTATCGCTGCGGAGATTACCTTTCTATCAAAGGGCTCTGCCCATATCCAGAATTCCTTCATGCTATTATTTTAACTGGTGAGGGTTTTAAGGATACTCCTTTATCCTGTAAAGAGCTTAGACCCCGTTGAGGTGAAGGAGGCACCAATAACCGAAAAGGGCTCTCTTAAAAACGACCGGCTCTTTTACTTGGTAAACGAGGAGGGAAAAATCGTTAACGCCAAGAGGGAGAAAAAACTACACCGAGTAAGGTGTAAAACCGATTTAGAAAGGGAAAAATTTACTCTTCAAGTTAACGGAAAAACCTACGAGCTCTCCTTCAATGAGCTTGACAGGTTTTCCGAAATCCTCTCGGACTTTTTAGGCTATAGAGTTCTCCTCAAGCAAGAAGAAACTGGTATGCCCGACGACAGGAAAGCTCACGGACCCACCATAATGAGCGATAAAACGATAGAAGAAATCGGAAGATGGTTCAACTTACCCTTTGAAGAAGTCCTACTCAGATTCAGACCCAACATAGTGGTGAGTGCGAATGACCTCTTTGAAGAGGAAAAACTCCTCTGGAAGGAGTTTTACTTAGGTGATGTGCTTTTAAAGGCGGAGAATATCTCAAGGCGTTGTCCCGTTCCTACGAGAAATCCCTTTACAGGAGAGGAGTATAAGGATTTTGCAAAAATCTTTATTAGTAAGAGAAAAGAAACCTTACCTTCCTGGCTATCCGAGGAAGCCTTCGGAGGAAACTTTTACAGGGTAGCACTCAACACGAACGTTGTGAAAGGCTTTGGAGAAACCATTAAGGTAGGGGATGAGATAAAGCTAACTTCTTGAGCCCTTTGTGCAGTATCAGAGGGTCGTAAATACCTAAGTGTTTCAGTAAATAACCCTCTCCGCCTGTGATAACTACTTTAAAGTCCCTTTTAAATTGTTTTTTCCAGTTTTCTATCACTCCCTTTACGAACTCCTCGCTTTCCCTCAAAACTCCTCCCACAACGCACTCTCTCGTTGATTTTCCTATGTCTACGGAAATTTTTTCTAAATTTAGATTCTTAATACCTTCGGTGAGGGAAAGGAGACAACTTATCTTTTTCCCTATTCCGAGAGTGATGAGACCTCCCTGAAATACTCCGTCTACAACCAAATCAACGAAGATAGCCGTTCCGCAACTTACAATAACCGCATTCTGTGAGTAAAACTCCCTTACGGCGTAGGTGAGGGCTACTCTGTCTATGCCGAGGGTTTGGGGCGTTTTGTAGGATACTTCTATAGGTATCTCATCCTTTTTAAGTAGCTTAACTCCCGGAAACTTTTTCCTTATTGTTTCATTTACGGAGGGCTTTACACTTATTCCTACACCCCGAAGGGGTATCTTTTTAAATCTCTTTAAATCCTCATAACTCAGCTTCAAGTGTTTCTCAGGAGTTTTGTGCCTCCAGATAACAACGTCAAGACTAGTGTTTCCCGCGTCTAAGGTTAGCAGTCTCATTCTTCTCTCATATAACCTCCGCCACCGGGTGTCTCTATACGAAGTTTATCTCCCTTTCTTACGAAAGCTGTAAACTTGGAGGGCATCTCCTTTTCCCCTTCCGAGGTTACGAGCAGGTTCCTGCCAGGTTCTCCCGGTTCTCCTCCAAAGAGCCCGTAGGGGGAAAGCCTCCTTCTTTCGGACAAAATGGAAACCTCAGCGTCGCACAGAAACTCGTATTCCCTTATTAGTCCATCTCCTCCCCTGTGAAGTCCCCTTCCTCCTGAATTTCTCCTTATCCTGTATTGGGTAATCCTTAAAGGATAATGGTGCTCCAAAGCCTCTATTGGTGTGTTCAGAGTGTTAGTCATGTGGGAATGGATGGCGCTCTCCCCGTCTCCCTTTGCACTCGCCCCCGTTCCGCCCCCTAAGGTCTCGTAGTAAGCGAAGGGTGAGCCTGTTCTGGGGTCCGTTCCACCTATCGCTACGTTGTTCATAGTTCCCTGACTCGCCGCGGGTGTCTCTTCGGGAAGAATTTTTGCAAAAGCCCCCAAGATTACGTCCACTATCCTCTGAGAGGTCTCAACGTTTCCGGCTGCTACTCCTGCGGGAAACTCCGCATCTACCAAAGTTCCTTTCTTTGTAATAACCTCTATAGGTCTGAAGCAACCCGCGTTTACGGGGATGTCCTCTCCTCCAAAGAGTGCTATCACAGAGTAGTAAACCGCCGAGAGGGTTATAGCCCTCACCGCATTTATTCCTCCCCTCGTTTGGGGAGCGGTTTCCGAGAAATCAAAGATAAGTTTATCCCTCTCAACCGTAAGCTTTAGATGAATTTTTATATCCTCATTTCCAAAACCATCATCTTCCATATAATCTTCAAACTCGTAGGAGCCTTCGGGTAGTTTTTTAATTTTTTCCCGTATAAGTCTTTCTGCATAATTCATAAGCTCCTTTGCGTAAAAGTTCACCTTCTCAAAGCCTTCCTTGTTTATCAACTCCCGTAGTCTTTTTATCCCTGTAAGGTTTGCGGTTATCTGAGCCTTAAAGTCTCCAACGCGTTCATCGGGAGTCCTTACGTTCCTTAGAAAGATTTTTAGGAACTCCTCGTTCAGCTCTCCCCTCTTCATTATTTTTGTCGGAGGAATAATGAAACCTTCCTGGAATATAGAGGTAGAGAGGGGCATTGAACCTGGCTGCATTCCTCCCACATCAGCGTGGTGTGCCCTGTTGGCAACAAAGAACACGAGCTCACCTCTGTAAAAGACGGGGGCTATGAGCGTTATATCGGGAAGGTGCGTTCCACCCGCAAAGGGGTCGTTGAGGACTACCATATCTCCCTCTTCAAACTCAAACTCCTTTATAGCCTGCTTTACGGACTCGGGCATGGAGCCAAGGTGAACGGGAATGTGGGCGGCTTGAGCTACGAGGTTTCCTTCTTTATCAAACAGGGCACAGGAGAAGTCCCTTCTTTCCTTGATGTTCGGGGAAAAGGCACTTCTCTGGAGCGTTACCCCCATCTCTTCCGCTATGGAGGAAAAGGCGTTTTTGAAGACTTCCAAGAGAATCGGGTTTACACTCATCTTGACATCCCTCGCGGACTTAAATACAATAATATATTGCACAGGTGATACGCTGGCGTAGCTCAGCTGGCAGAGCGCGGGATTTGTAATCCCGTGGGCGCGGGTTCGAGTCCCGCCGCCAGCTGGGAATTGGGGCAGGATGAAAAGGAGGGGTGGCCGAGCGGCCAAAGGCAGGGGACTGTAAATCCCCCGGGCTTCCGCCCTGCGCAGGTTCGAATCCTGCCCCCTCCATAGCTTAGCGGGCGTAGCTCAGTTGGTAGAGCAGCGGCCTTCCAAGCCGCAGGTCGCGGGTTCGAGTCCCGTCGCCCGCTCCATAATTGCATTCCCGGGGGATTCCCTTAAAAATCCTTTTTCTTAAATTCATTAATAAATAGCCCAGGTAGCTCAGTCGGTAGAGCGCACCCTTGGTAAGGGTGAGGGCGCCGGTTCGAGTCCGGTCCTGGGCTCCATTTCCCTCCCGATAAATCACTTCCCCTTGCATAAAAAGACAAAAAAATATAAAATATTTTGTTACCTCAATTTAAACCAGATACGGAGGTAGGAAATGGCAAAGGAGAAATTTGAGAGGACAAAAGAACACGTAAACGTGGGAACAATAGGACACGTTGACCACGGGAAATCCACCCTCACTTCCGCTATTACATGCGTTTTAGCCGCAGGTCTCGTTGAAGGCGGTAAAGCCAAATGCTTCAAATACGAAGAAATTGACAAAGCTCCCGAAGAAAAAGAAAGAGGTATTACCATAAACATCACTCACGTTGAATACG
>WFPV01000027.1 GCA_015487405.1 Aquifex sp.
CTTCTACCTTAGCGTCAATATCCATAGCGGAAAGCATCTGTTTCATATCTAAAGCCTTTCCCTTTACGGGTTCAAAGGTTTTTCCATCCGCCTGTCTCGGGATATCGAACATCTTTACGTTTGCGAGATTCTTCAGAAGTATTAGACTCGCGACGTGTTCCCCCACATTCCCTGCACCGATTATGGCGACTGTTTTCTTCATCTTCATAACTAAACCTCCTAAGAGGCTGTAGCTTCCTTCTTCTGCTTGTTCTTGATGTAGTTGAGTCTTCCGCCCGCTATGAGTATCTCCTTCTGGATGGGGGTCAGGTTGTAGGTGCAGACGATTTCCTCACCGGTGGTTTTGTTAATAACTATGATGTCTTCGCCTTTCTTTAGTCTTTCTATAAGGTCGGGAATCTCTATCTCATCACCGAGGGTGAACTTATCGTAGTCCTCCTTATTCTTGAACTCTAAGGGAACTATTCCGAAGTTAACGAGGTTTGCGTGGTGTATTCTCGCAAAGGACTTAGCTATTACCGCCCTAACTCCGAGGAATCTGGGAGCTAACGCGGCGTGCTCTCTGGAAGAACCCTGTCCGTAGTTCTCTCCCCCGATTATGATTCCCGCCTTTCCTTTTTCCTTCAGCTTCTTCATTCTGGGGACGAACTCTGGGTCAACGTAGTGGTAAACGTATTCGGAAATTGCGTAGATATTTGAACGCAGAGGTAAGATTTTTGCTCCCGCGGGCATAATGTGGTCTGTGGTTATGTTGTCTTCAACGATAAGTGCAACCTCTCCCTCTATTTTTTCAGGCAGGGGCTCAAACTCGGGCAGGGGCTTTATGTTAGGACCTCTGTAAATCTCAACCTTCTCCCTCTCTTCTTTGGGCAGTGGCGGGATGAAGGCTTCGTCTCCGTAGGGGAACTTCTCGGGCATCTCTACTTTTACCCACTTTATTCCTTCCCTTTCTGCGAGCTTTCTGGGGTCTATGATTTCTCCGGCAATCGCCGCGGCTACGCAAACCTCAGGGGAAGCTAAGTAAACCTTTGCGTCGGGAGTTCCCGCTCTTCCCTTAAAGTTTCTGTTGAAACTCCTTACGGAAACTCCTCCGGTGGGCGGAGCGAATCCCATTCCTATACAGGGCCCGCAGGCACTTTCTAAGATTCTTGCTCCTGCCTTCAGGAAGTTAAGGAGCTGTCCGTTTTGGGTAATGAGTTCTAAAGCCTGCTTTGAACCGGGTGCTACCGCAAAGACTACGTCGGGGTGAACTCTCTTTCCTTCAAGCATCATAGCGGCTCTCGTGAGATCTACAAAGGAAGAGTTTGTGCAGGAACCTATCACGACCTGGTCAACCTTTATTCCTTCAATCTCTCTAACGGGAACGACGTTGTCGGGAGAGTGGGGCTGAGCTATGAGCGGCTCAAGCTCAGAAAGGTTTATCTCAATTATCTCATCGTATTCAGCGTCCGGGTCGGGAAGGAGTTCTATCCAATCCTCCTCCCTTCCCTGAGCTCTCAGGTAAGCCCTTGTTATCTCGTCGGAAGGAAAGATTGAAGTGGTAGCTCCGAGCTCAGCACCCATGTTTGTGATAGTTGCCCTTTCGGGAACGGAGAGCTCCTTCACTCCCTCTCCGAAGTATTCAAAAATCTTACCGAGACCTCCCTTAACGGTCAGTCTCCTGAGGAGCTCCAAGATTATATCTTTTGCAGTAACCCAAGGTGGAAGCTTTCCGGTAAGTTTCACTCCCACTATCTTGGGCATCTTTAGATAGAATGGCTCTCCCGCCATTGCGGCGGCTACGTCTAATCCTCCCGCACCTATGGCGAGCATTCCCATTCCGCCTGCGGTGGGAGTGTGGGAATCAGAACCGAGGAGCGTCTTTCCGGGCTTTGCAAACCTCTCAAGGTGAACCTGGTGACATATTCCGTTTCCGGGCTTAGATAGCCATATTCCGAACTTCTTAGCCACGCTCATCAGATATTTATGGTCGTCCGCATTCCTGAAGTCGGTCTGGAGCATGTTGTGGTCTATGTAGGAAACCGAGAGCTCCGTCTTTACTTCGGGAACACCCATAGCCTCAAACTCTAAATAGCACATCGTTCCCGTAGCGTCTTGGGTGAGTGTCTGGTCTATCTTTATCGCTATCTCCTCACCGGGCTCCATTCTGCCGCTTACAAGGTGGTTCTTTATAATCTTCCAAGCTACCGTTCCCTTAGCCATACCAACCTCCTTAATTAAAACAATTTTAAAACTTTATTTTAAATACCGCCTTCGGCGGTCTAATATAATTTAAAATCATGAATAAGAAGTTCTACGTAACGACCCCCATTTACTACGTTAACGACGTTCCGCACCTAGGGCACGCCTACACCACCATAGCCGCAGACACGATAGCGAGGTTTTACAGGATAAGGAATTACGACGTTTTCTTCCTGACGGGAACCGACGAGCACGGACTAAAGATTCAAAAGAAAGCGGAAGAGTTCGGAATCTCCCCCAAAGAGCTCGCTGACAGGAACGCGGAGCGATTTAAAAAGCTCTGGGAGTTCTTAGGTATTGAATACACCAAGTTCATAAGAACCACCGACTCTTACCACGTTGAGTTCGTCCAAAAAGTATTTGAAGAGTGCTATAAAAGGGGAGATATCTACCTCGGCGAGTATGAGGGATGGTATTGCGTGGGATGTGAGGAGTTCAAAACCGAAGCGGAGCTCGCCGAAGACTACACCTGCCCCATACACCAGAAGAAGTGCGAATATATAAAAGAACCCTCCTACTTCTTTAGGCTTTCCAAGTATCAGGACAAACTCCTTGAGCTTTACGAAAAACACCCCGAGTTCATTCAGCCCGACTACAGGAGAAA
>WFPV01000028.1 GCA_015487405.1 Aquifex sp.
GACAAAGAATATCAGATGCTGAGGGACGCGGCGATAGCGGTTATAAGAGCTATAGGTGTTGATACAGGCGGTTCAAACATTCAGTTTGCACTATCTCCGGAAAGTGGAGAGTTTTACGTTATAGAGATGAATCCGAGGGTTTCCCGCTCTTCCGCCTTGGCTTCAAAGGCTACGGGATTCCCTATAGCGAAGGTTGCAGCAAAACTCGCGGTCGGTTACACTTTGGATGAACTCAAAAACGACATAACAAAGTTCACACCCGCATCTTTTGAGCCTTCAATAGACTACGTTGTTGTAAAGATTCCCAGGTTTGACTTTCCGAAGTTTCCCGAGGCGGACAGGACACTAACCACGATGATGAAATCCGTAGGAGAGGTTATGGCTATAGGAAGAACCTTCAAGGAAGCCCTCCTTAAAGCTGTAAGGAGTTTAGAACTCGATAGGTACGGACTCGCATTTCCTAAGCTTTCCCACATTGATAGGTTTGAATTGGAAAGGGGACTTAGCAATCCTAACGATCAGAGACTCTGGTACATAGCTGAAGCATTCAGGCGTGGCTACACCGTAGATGAGGTTCACGAGCTTACGAAGATAGACCGCTGGTTTCTCTTTAACATAGAAGAAATAGTAAAGTTTGAAGAGGTTCTTCAAAAGGAAGAGTTGTCGGAAAGTATTTTGAGAGAAGCCAAGGAGCTCGGGTATTCCGATTATGATATAGCGAAAATTAAGGGAATGAAGGAGGAGGAAATAAGAGAACTAAGAAAGAAGTTCGGCATAAAACCTGCCTTCAAAGGAGTTGATACCTGTGCTGGAGAGTTCGTAGCTTACACGCCTTATTACTACTCCTCTTACGAAGTACCTTACTATACCATAGAGGGAAACGTTGTTTTAGATGAAGATTGATTTTCAATTTTTTCCTATTGTTATCCCTTCTAGGAGGGATAACACCACTTTAAAAGACCTCTTCCTCTTCCTCCTCGTTGTATCCCCTCTTTGCAAGCTCTTGTTTTTCTAGCTCTTTCTCCAGCTTATCTATCCACCCTTCGTAGGTAGCGATAGCTATCTTATTTCCAAGTTCATTTTCAATAACTTTTGCAAGCTTAGTATCTTTTAGCTTTATACCGCAAGCCTTATGAAAAACTTTTGCAAGCTCTTGAGCGATATACTTACCTGGTACATTTGCATTTTTATAAAGAACTTTCCTAAAAAGGATATCCTCATAAGACATTCCGAATCCTACAAGCTTCCAAGTCTTTGAAATCTTACCTTCTACATCCAGAACCATAAAAGCTATGTACTTTCCTATATAAAAAAGTACACCGCTTCCTCTGTATTCGTAATAGGGTTTCTTAGCTTTAACAAAGTAGAAGAAAAGCTTATTTCTTGCAGGTCTCTTTATCTTTATGCGATTCGCTTCCTTAATTCTGTAATCCCTCTCTATTTCACGGGGTATAGCTTTCACGATATTATAAACACGGTCATGAAGAACTATAGTCTTATTTTTCCTTATAGGAACTATTTCAAGTTCGCATACTTTCGGCTCTACAGGTCTATCTTCTATAAGAACCATCCTGAAGGGAGGATGGAAAAACATAGCCCGGTAGGCTATCTGAGTCATCTTAATGGTTGTTCCCATACCTATAATTCCGCCTATATACGGGAGTCCTCCTAGGAATGTTCTCGTCAAGTGTAGCTTGAATACCTTTCCCCTATAGTATTTATAATAGCTATCGATAGCATTGTAGAGCTTTATATCTTCTTTTGTTATATATTTTTCTAAACTTTTTAAATATTCAGGAGTAACTTCGGAATTTACCTTGCGATTTTTAAAGTATTCCGAGAATATGTACCCTTTCTCGTAAGGTTTAAGTGCACATCCACTCATGAAAACTAAAGAAAGTGCTGCAAGTATTACCTTTTTTATCCTTCCGTTTCTCATCAATAATTGTAAACGGAGGGAAGGAGGGAAATCTGACGGGAGGGAAAAAGTTAAGAAAAAGTTAAGAAAGGAAATTTAAAAGGGAATTACTCTCCAAAAACCTTTTTATAAACGTAATCTCTATTTTTAAGAAACTCCCAAGGGTCTAAAGCCTTTTCTATCTCCTCGGGAGAAAGATACTTTCTAACTTCTTCATCTTCTAATAGAGTTTCTTTAAAGCTCTTTTTGCTTTCCCACGCTTTCATAGCACAGCGTTGAACAATATCGTAGGCGTAATCCCTGGAAAGCCCCTTCTCGGTTAATAGAACAAGGACCTTAGAGGAGGCGTACAGCCCTTTAGAAAGCTCCATATTCTTCCTCATCCTTTCCTTATTCACTACCAATCCTTTCAGGATTTCGTAAAAGAGATTCAGGATGTAATCCAGTGCTATGAAGCTATCTGGAAGCACAACTCTCTCGACGGAAGAGTGAGATATGTCCCTTTCGTGCCACAGGACTATGTCCTCCATAGCGGGAATGGCGTTTGCCCTTATAACTCTGGCGAGCCCGCATATTCTTTCCGAGTGAATTGGATTCTTTTTGTGGGGCATTGCGGAAGAGCCTCTCTGACCTTTCGTGAAAGGTTCAAGAACTTCCAAAACTTCGGTCCTTTGAAGGTGTCTTATCTCGGTTGCGAATTTTTCTAAGGAGCTTGCAAGTAGAGCTAAAGCTGTTAGAACCTCAGCGTGTCTATCCCTGTGGACAATCTGTGCAGATGCAGGTTCTATTTTTAATCCAAGCTCTTGAAGGGCTATTTTTTCTACTTCCGGAGGAATATTCGAATACGTTCCCACAGCCCCTGAAATCTTACCGAAGGTAATATTTTCTTGAGCTCTTAATATCCTCTCTCTGTGTCTTCTTAGCTCATCGTACCAAACGCACATCTTAAGTCCAAAAGTGTAGGGTTCTGCGTGAACGCCGTGCGTCCTTCCCATCATTAGTGTGTCTTTATGCTCGTAAGCGAGCCTCCTTACCTCTTCCATAACCTTGTCTATATCTTTAAGAATCAGGTCTATTGCTTCTCTGATGAGTAGAGCCAAAGCCGTATCTACAACATCAGAAGAAGTGAGTCCTAAGTGTATATACCTTCCTTCCTCTCCCACCTGCTCAGCAATAGCGGAAACGAAGGCAAGAACATCGTGTTTGTAAACCTTTTCATATTCTTTAATCCTTTCTACTACCTTCTCATCTACATAAGTTTTTTCTTCTATCTTTTTTAGAGCCTCGTCGGGAATCTTACCAAGTTTGTTCCAAGCTCTACAGACTGCGATTTCTACATCGAGCCACTTTCTAAACTTATTAACTTCACTCCAGATATCTCCCATCTCCTTTCGGGTGTATCTCTCAATCATACTGAATAGAATATCA
>WFPV01000029.1 GCA_015487405.1 Aquifex sp.
CTTACCAGCTCTACATCGTTTAAAGGAGCATCACCTAAAGGATTTATTCCGTATTTGAAAGTTCCCACTCCTATTAATAACGCTACTTTATTATTTTGGGCAGTTGCTATGTTTTCCGCATAAGAAATAAAATTTTTACACCTTTCAGGATAACCCAACATAGCAAACGCTATGCATTTCTCTAACTCCCTTTCAACTATAGCACTTCTTACAATATCGTAGACAGGACTTACTTTATTCACTCCGGCTATAGTCTGCGCTATCATATAAGCGGAGAGAAATTCATCGTAATTTTTGTATTTTCCTTTTAAAACTATTTTTCCCTCTTCTTCTTGAACGAAACCCTTTTTTATACCTACTTTTCTTAAAGTTTTATTAATTTTTTCAACTAAACTGTTGGATAAGTATTCCTCATCCTCAAACAAAAAATCTTCATCTATACCATACAGAGGTGACAGGGTAAAAACAAAAATCAATAAGGCTCTAAAGATTATACTCATTTATCACCCTCCGATTCGCCAACTTATTCGTGCAGTGTCTTTAATTCCTGAGGAAGATACGTTAAGCTCTAATGTATAAGTCCCGGGAATACTACCTTTACAAACGGGAATGATGAAGAAATCCGAGACCTCTCCCTGGGGCAACCAGATTTTATCAAAGAAAATACTGATAAGCTTCCCGTTTCTATACAGCTTGCCTTTATAAAACACTTCTACGGGTTCATCAGGATTCGGTTTTATAGCCCAGAATCTCAGAATTATAGGAATATACTCCCCGGGTTTGAAATATAACTTTTTTTCTTCTATATTCACTTTTACAAGTTTGAAATATACACCCTGAGACGGAGTATAGTGCACTCTGCGAACTAATTCCTCACGAGGAATACGAATCTTATCTCTGTGTTCTTCGATTACTCGTTGTATATTTCCCATAAAGTAATCGAATATTTGTTTTGCAGTATTATCTTCTCTTTTGTCAGATGTGTTTTTCTTTATAAAATTTCCAAAAGGCTTTAGAAATTCAGAAACCAAGTGTGTTATATCTTGAGTGGAATCAATCTTTTGTCTTTTATCCATATTAAAAACATTTTTGAAAAAGCTTTTCCCTGCTCCCTCTAAAACACTATTTTTAGGAGATTTCCTGAACATATCTTTACAGCTACTTACCAAATCCTGTGCGTAGGACATACACAATAATGAAAATAGAATCAGGAGAAAAGTATAAGGCATCTTATCTATGGATTATTTCTATAGTAGCTACTATAGGTTTAACTTCCCCAGGCTTTATAGGGGTAATGTAATAATAGGCTCCCTGCTCGTAGGTTGCATACTGAGGTTTATATTTGGAAAGCACAAATTCTATATCCCTCGCATTTCGTATTTCTCCGTTACTGCTTAAGTAAATACCGGCAATATGCTTCTTATCTGCTGTACGTTCAGAATTACACGCAGGTAGTACTTTCCCTACGTACGGTTTTAGTTGAACTTGATAAGAATTGTAATTCGTTATTTCTAAGTCTTTTGTGTAAGCCTTAGGTTTACAAGGATAAAGGATTAACACAAGTTTTTCTTTTCCTTTTTTCTTTACAAGCTTAAAATTCCCGTTCGGCGGTAATCTAACCGGGAAAAAGGCCGGAACGCTCCATGCACCGAGAGGTTTTACTCTTTTATCTGGAGTGATATTGATAGCTTGAACAATTCCAGGAACATTTGTTCTAAATTCAATGAAGAACTCGTCTCCAGTTTTTAAAACATTTCTTTTTAGATTAACCTCTTTAACTTCACCGTTTTTTAGAATTTTGTAAACCTTTAGTTCTATACCTGCCGGTATTTCTGCTTTAGTGAACTGGTAATTTTTATGAGTCTTTTTATGAGCCTTTGAAGGGTTTACCTCTATGACGTTATTTGCGGTTGATATAAACACAGCTCTGATATTGGGTTCCGTTTTTTCATCTGAAGAAAAACCTATTACCAATGTTAGTAATGCAGATAAAAGTAAGAACTTCTTCATAACGCCCCTCCAATTATTTATTCCTGTTATTTTTTATTATAGCTATGTTGTATCTCTGGAACACCTTCCTAAAACAAATAAGAAACTTCTTCTACGAAAAAGGATACTTAGAGGTTTCCACACCAATACTTCTGGACTTTCCAAACCTTGACCCGAACGTTGAGCCCATTGAGGTTTACGTAAAGGAAAAAGGTGAAAAAAAGAAAAAGTGGCTAAGAACGTCACCCGAATACTCGATGAAGAAGCTCCTCGCTAAATACAAAACCGACATATTCCAGCTCGGAAAGGTCTTTAGGAACGACGAATACGGAAGGCTCCACAGAACAGAGTTTCATATGCTTGAGTGGTATGCGGTGGGATGTGACTACAGGTATCTGATTGAGGAGATAAAGCAGCTTTTAAACAGGCTCTTTGGCTTCACCGAGTTTGAGGTAATAAGCGTTGAGGAGGCTTTCAAGAGACACTTCGGGGAAAGCCTTCCAAAAGAGCAAGAGGAATTAAAAGATTTCTTAAAGAGATACAACATTAACTACGAAAAGAACGAAGACTGGGAAACCCTCTTTTACAGAGCCTTCATAGAAGTGGAAAGAAAACTCGGATGGGAGAAGCCTACTTTCTTGATAGACTTTCCCAAAGAGCTTTCAGCTCTTGCGAAAATAAGAAACAATTACGCGGAGCGTCTTGAGTTATTTATAAAGGGGATAGAGCTCGCAAACGGTTGGACCGAGGAGACAAACCCTGAGGAAGTGAGAAGACGCTTAGAAAAAGAAGCCCAAAAAAGAAACTTACCCGTGGACGAGGAGTTTATAGAGATTCATAAAGAGCTTCCCGAGTGCGCGGGATGCTCCATAGGTATTGACAGGCTCTTTATGCTTTACGTGGGAGCGAATTCCTTAGATGAGCTACCTTTTTAGAAGTTTGAGCAGGTAAAACATCGCTGTCTGAGTTGAGAGAAAGCGGTTCTTGTTCCTACCCGCGTTGAAGACTCTCTTAATTATCGTCACTTTATCCTTTACGAAGATTCCTATGTAGGTCAGACCCTCTGGTTTCTTAGGTGTTCCCCCCGGTCCCGCTATGCCCGTTATGGCAACCCCGCAGTCCGTTCCGAGGTTACTCTTAAGCCCTAAGGTCATTTCCAAACAGGTATGCCAAGAGACAGCTCCGTATCTCTTTAGAGTATCCGGATTTACGCATAAATACCTTTCTTTCAGCTCGTTTGAGTAAACTACGAACCCTCCCACAAAGTAGTCCGAGCTTCCCGGGACGTTTACGATGCGAGCGGAAAGTAGTCCTGCAGTGCAACTTTCTGCTGTAGAGAGCGTATATCCTTTTTCTCTTAAAACCCTACCGAGCGTCTCTTCTATGTTCTCCGCTCTATCGGTATAAACAAACTCTTCAAGAATTTCTTTAGCTTTATTCCAATCCTCTTCCCTCTCAAAGAGAAGGTCCACTCCTGCGAGGGAGACGCAGTATGAAAAGGAAAGCCCTCGCAGTTTGTTCTTAATCTCCTCTTCTGAAATATTAAAAGTTCTTAAAAGATACCGCCCTTCGGGCGGTCTTTGTTCTAAACAAACCTCACAACTCATTTTATTAAGGAAAGGATATCCCTAACTATGTCGTCCTTGAGTGTGTGGAAGTCTTGTCTTACGCTTGCAAACTTCTCAAGTAGGTCTGTATTGAGCTTTATCTCCTTTCCTTCCTTGATGAAGAGCTCGTATCTTTCCGCGAAGTTATCTATCTCGTCGTAGTATCCGGGATTCTTGTATAGGTAAAAGACTTCGGGGAAGTATTTGGAAAGCGTTAGGAAAATCTTCTCCATATCTATGTGCTTGTGGTTTACGTTTACGTCAATAAAGCCCCTCTCTTCCTTTATCCTTACCCTGTTTCCTGCGAGTTCTACAGCCATAAGGCTTGCAAATATGAGAGCTATCGTGTCCACGAGGTCTATGTTTATAAAGTCGTCTCCCAGTAGGTCCCTCTTGTGGGAGTAGGTGAGGTCTCCCTCCTTCTCATCGTAGTAGTAGATGTGATTGAGACCTTCGGTAAAGGTTGCATAATGAGAATACTCAACGTGAGCTATACGCTCTCCCGTTCTTCCGAAAACGCTGAAGTGGGAGCTCGAAAGGAGCCAGGTCTGATACGCCCCGTGCTCCGCCTTTATGAACTCTCCCTCATAAAAGCCGTTTGCAAGAGTGTCCATCTCGTCGGTAAAGTAAATGACCTTATCCTCTGTGATTACTACGGGACCCTCGTAGTCCGCAAGAACCTTTCTGACATCTACGAGAGCCTTTTCAAACTCCTTCTCTCCATCCCTCCTAATTTTGTAAATCCAAGGACCTGCACTGACGTAGAGGTAGTCCCCTATAAGGTCAAGGCTTCTTATAGGCTTTTCTAAAATGTCGGAAACCGCAAACCTTTCAATCTTAGCCTTTTCAAAACGCTCCGCGTCAAGCTTATAAAGTCCTTCGTGAGTTATAAAAAACACATCCCTCAGGTCTGAGGTCATATCCACTATCTGCTTTTCAACGTCAATCTCTTCGGTCTCTCCGGTAGTTCTGTTCATTCTGATAAGGTAAGTCCCTCCCGCTCCAAAGAGGTAAAAGCGTGTGTTCGTAAGAAGCGTTGGAGTCTCGGTAAGCTTTGCAGACTGCCATACGACATTCTTTTCCCCCTTCTCTATCCAATCCTTCTTTGATATACCCTCTACCCTGTAGTTCCTCGCGATAAAAACCCTCTCTCCGTCCGTATATAGCTGCATAACTTCCCTCCTTTAGAACCTGATATTTCTCACACTTAATTATAAACGTTATCGTTCCTCTCCGAGCTTCTTTTCCAGCTTTTCTAAAACTTTTCGGGGAATAAATCTTCTTACCTTAGGTGAAGAGATTAATTTATAGGCTATATTCGGACTGAACCTGTAGAGGCAATAAAAGGCGGGAATGAGAAAAATCCACCCCGGAATAAGGGGGAGTATAACTCCGATAAACCAGAGTATCAGGGAAAACAAACCGCATAGCAGGTAAAGGAACCTTAACATCTCACCCCCCTTTTCCACACAAATTCACCAACCGCTACAACACCGAAAAGGTAAACGAGAAGAATATTAATGAGCACTAAAAAACTAAGGAAAAGGATGGATGCAGGGAAGAGCCAAGTAATAAAAACCTTAAAGAGTGTTAGAAGTAGAGAAATTCCTCCTATTATTAATGAAGAAGCCAAGAGGTCTAAAGAAAAACTCATCTTGAATAGAAGATTGGAAAAGGGAGCGGTTATAAACATAAAGAAGTAATCCTTAGGAGTCTTTGCCTCAAAGATAACCCTCGCAAAGAATGATGGATAGGAAGTTACGATAGAGAAGTAAACGAAGAGTAAAAAGGCTAAGTAAAGGGCTAAAGCCCAGAGGGGAGGAACTGTATTAAATATTAAGAAGGTAGTTCCCGTTATTAGCGCTATTATCATCAACCCCAAGAATACAAAGAACAAAGCAACCACTCCCATGACCATGTGTGCCAGGCTTAGAGCAACCGCCTCCAGAAAGTTTTCCTTTACACATACAAAGGCGTTCAGCCCCTCCAGACCTTTTCGAAAAGCTTTAATATCTCCCTTTGCCTTAGCGTATATCTTTGAAACGCAGATAAGTAAACCGAAGGTAACTATACTTTCTATAAAGAAATTAAAAGCGTTCAGAAGGGGTATAAGAAATAAAAAGTTCAGGAGGAAGTAGGTTAATGCAGCCGATAAAACGAAGTTAGGATTCTCAAAAAGTATTATCTTCCACAGAGTTAAAGTCTTTCTCCACATTTAAAATGTTTATACTACTATGAAGTTTTTGATAATTGGAGACATTATAGGAAGACCGGGGAGGAAAGCGCTAAAGGAGTTCCTGCCCAAACTTAAGAAAGAACTCGGATACGACGTTGTTCTTGCAAACGTGGAAAACGCAGCAGGGGGTTTTGGTATGACAAAGAAAGTTTACAAAGAGTTGAAAAACGTAGGGGTCGATGTAATGACCTCCGGTAATCATATCTGGGATAAAAAGGAGGTTTTTGAGTTTATAGATGAAGTTCCCGACCTTCTGAGACCCGCGAATTATCCCGAAGGTGTTCCGGGAAAAGGATACGGAGTTTATGAAAAAAACGGAACCAAGTTTGCCGTTATAAATCTCATGGGAAAGGTTTATATGGAATGCAATCTGGAAAATCCTTTCCGAGTGTTTGATAAGATCTACGAAGAGGTTTCACAGGAAACGAATATTATCCTCGTAGACTTCCACGCGGAGGCCACATCAGAGAAGTGGTGTTTTGGTATCTACGCAGACGGAAAAGTCTCCGCGGTTTACGGAACCCACACTCACGTACCTACCGCTGACGAATTCATTCTCAAGAATGGAACCGGATATGTTTCAGACGTAGGAATGACCGGAGTATGGTACTCCGCCATAGGAATGAAACCAAAGCAAGCTATAGAGAGGTTGCTCTACGCTATGAAAAAAAGACTTGAGGTAGAGGATAAAGGGGAAATCGTCTTCAACGCCATACTGGTTGACATAGACGAAGATACGGGAAAAACTAAAAGTATAGAAAGGATAAAGAGGTTTTTATGAGGGGGGTGATTTTACTACTAATACTTTTCGTTGTAGCTTTTTCCCAAGATATTGTAGAAAAGTATGAGTTATATAGGACCTTTTTAGACACAAAGGATATTCAACTGGGAAAAAAGCTCCTCGAAAGATATCCAAACGCCCCCTTTAAGAATGAACTCATCCTACGACTTGTAGAACTTACCTACAAAAGAAATCCTTCCGAAGCCCGAAGACTGCTTAAAAAAGTGAACCTAAAAAGAGTGCCCCCTTCTCGCCAGAGGGAAATTATAAGAATATGGAAGAAGTTTGGTCTTAGCCTAAAGCCCCTTGTTATCGCTTACCCTGAAAAGTTTCTTTCCCACATAAAGAGGTACCACTTTACCCGTGAGGAAAAAGAACAAATGGCAAAGAGGCTATTTTACAGAAAGAAATATGAGTATGTAATAAAGCTTTCACAAAATTGTTATTACGTAGGAGTTTCATATTACAGATTGGGAAAACTAAATAAGGCTGAACGAATCCTGAGGAACTGTGAGATTACTAAAGCAAAGAGGTATCTGATATACCTCTACTTGAGAAAAGGAATGTTTACGAAAGCGGAAAACTTCGTCAAAGAACTGGCTGACCCTTACTTTTACTACCTGCTCGGCAGAGAGTACCTGGAAAGAGAAAATTTCTTGAAAGCAAAGGAGTTTCTTTCAAAAAGCACTTATCCGGAAGCGAGGTTCTACTTAGGTCTATTAAACTACATCGAGGAGAAGTATGAAGAAGCAAAAAGAAACTTTGAGTTGTACTCTCCTCTAAAGGATATAGACAAAGCCAAGAAATTCTTTTGGCTTTTCAAAACAAACCTTGCACTGAAAAAGCCGGAAGAGGCTCTCGCCAATCTTCTCAAGGCTTCGAGGTACGAAAACTTTTACAGTGCTGTAGCAAAACTATATCTGAATACTAAAGTTTATATACCTGCGGTAAAAACTTCTGGAGAAAAACCCAATTTATTTTTTCAATTAAAAGAGATAAGCGAACTCGGATTCCCTTATTACATGAGAATAGAAGCCTTTAGAAACATTGAGGATATAACTACAGGGGACATCCTGCTCCTTAAAGATTACGATCCTTACCTCAGTATAAGGCTTGCCGTGAATAAGTACGGTGTAGAATCTAACATTTACAAACTCGTAGCTTACCCTACACCTTTTAAGAATATAGTGAAACAAGTTTCGAGGAGATTTGGTGTCTCAGAAGCACTGATTTATGCGGTTATGAGGCAAGAAAGCTTATTTAACGTTCACGCAGTTTCTCCCTCGGGAGCTATGGGGCTTATGCAACTTATGGATTTCACAGCTAAATGGAAAGCAAAGCGTTTAGGCATTAGCGCAAGAGACGTATTTGATGTTTACACAAACATAACATTAGGTACAGCATATCTTAGATATCTTCTTGATTACTGGGAAGGAGATCTTGTTAGAGCTATAGCCTCCTACAACGCTGGTCCTGGAGCCGTTAGTAAATGGAAAGATTACGGAGATGATTACATTTTCATAGAGTTAATTCCCTACAGAGAAACGAGAAAGTACGTCAAGAAAGTTTTATATAACTACTATGTTTACAGAGAGCTACTAAAATAATGTTTCACTTTCTTCAAGTTCCTGTACCGGTCTTCTACCTGCGAATCCTGCATTAAGCTCGTGCCAATACATTATAGTTTCCTCACCCTCTTTCCAACAGAGCCATATATACCTACCTTCGTGTTCAGATAAAAAATCTATCAAGATGGGATCAAGCCCCTTTATTACACCCCCAAGCTCTTCAATGCGGGCAAGATGTCTTCTTATTTGGAGCTCAAGCTCTTTTATCCGAGTTTTTAAATACATCTGCTCCAGTTCATCTTCCTGCTCCATAAGTTCTTCGTATAATCGTGACAACTCTTCCTTCTTTTCCCTTATATCCTCAACTATCGGTTTTATCTTTACGAGGGTTTCCCGTGCCTCTTTTAGTGTAAAAACCTTCATGCCTTTAATATACCTCTTCTACTTTTCAAGCTTTATGATAAAAGTTAAAGAGGAAACGTTAGGGCTCCTTTGGAAGATTCGTTTGGGAGTATTCGTTCCAGGAACCGTCGTAGAGTTTTACGTTATCGTTCATCTTCAGATAATACTTAATCACATAGTATGTTGCGGCTGACATGAGTCCTTGCCCACAGTAGAGAATAACTTCTTTTGCGTTCTTTACCCCTACGCTTTCGTAGAAAATAGCTACTTCGTCTTTAGGCTTAAGGAGATAGTATTTCTTTCCGTATTTGTTCACTCTTTCTTCAAAATCTTGCTTCCAGAATCTGTTCACTGCTTCCTTTATATGTCCGAGTCTCTTCCAGGAACCTGCCTTCCCTTCGTAAAGTTCAGGTGTTCTTGCATCAAGAATTACAACATCTTTTCTACCGAGAGCTTTCTTAACGTCTTCTAAAGTAGCCCTTATTCTTTCGTTTATCATGAAATCTCCGTAATCTTTCCCTTCAACTCTTGGATAATCCTTAGTAGTAGGAAGGTCTAAATCTTTCCAGTGGTTGAAACCACCATGAAGAACGTAAACCTTTTTATGCCCTATATAGTCCAGCCCCCACGCTACGTAAAAAGGAATAAAAGTTCCTTCAGCATCGTAAAGAACAACAGGAGTATCCTTCGTTATTCCGAGCTTTCCAAGTTTTTGAACGAACACCTCCGTCGGCACGAAAAATGCGGGTGTTCCATTCTTAGGGAATCTGAAGTTCTCAAAGTGTACCCATTGAGCCCCTGGTATGTGTTCCTTCCAGTATTCTTTTATACTCTTTCTCAGGTCTAAAATTACTATATTCTCTTTCTTTTTAATCTTTTTGTATAATTCTTTAGGAGAAATTAACATTATTTCTGCAAAAGATAATGTTATTAATATCAGAATTGCGAATATAAACTTCGCCATTTTTCAAACCTCCTTTTGGTGATTTCTTTGTGTAAAAAAAATACTTTATTTGTAACCTCTCATCAAATATAAATTTTTGATGAATTTGTTAGAGTTTTATTCTTCCATTAACATTTCGTTTTCAATTTCAAAGTAGACGTAATAAGCGTTAACAGGATTTACGTTGAAGAATACAGGAACTTGAGCGTATTCAGGATTCATCTCTATTAACTTTTCATTAATTTTTTTTCTAACGCAATCTACATCACAACCTTCCTCTATCATTTCCCTAATAGCTCTCCTAAGGTCTTTTATATACTGAGCAGTCCAGTTTATCGCTTTCTTTATTTTTTCAGGATTGTCTAAAATCTCACCATGTCCGGGCAAAAGTATCTTTACATTCCACTTTGAGATTTCTTCCAGACACTGTAACCAAGTTTTTGAATTTCCAGAACCTAAAAAGGGCAATCTTCCATCAAAGACGATATCCCCGCTGAAAAGGACGCCTTCATCGGGGATAAAGATTACGAGGTCCCCGTTGGTATGAGCCTTACAGAGATGTTTAACCTGAAATTCCTTTAACTCCTTGTTTACCGTAAGGTATATATTCAAGTCTTTTGAAATCGTTATAGAAGGAGCGGTTAGCTCTGTTCCCTCCATCTCCTTTCCGAGGAGTTTTTTACGAGCTAAGAAGAAGTTGTAACTGGAAGGTTTTGAAAGGTATTCTAAAGCATACTCGTGGGCTATAACTTCGGCACCAGCTTCTTTCAGTGCTTTAGCACCGTAGAAGTGGTCCGTGTGGTAGTGGGTTATAACTAAAAATCTTATTGGTTTGTCGGTTACACTACGTATAGTTTCTACAAGTTCTTTTCCAAGTTTGTATGTGCTAAGGGCATCTACAACGAGAACACCGTCATCCGCAACGTAAAAGTAAGCGTTGGAAATAAAGCCTCTGTTTTTAGGCGAGACCTGTTCGTAAACGCCAAAAACTCCGTAAACTCTATTTGTAATTTTTCTAAGTGTTTCTTTAATGTGGCTTGGGTAATCCCCTGCAAAAGAGAAACTGATAAGGACTAATAAAATCAGAAGGTGCATATCACATACCTTCTTTTACTTCCTTTATAGCTTCTTTAATATCTTTATCTGCCTTCATAAGCATCTCTACTTCTTCCTTTCCAAAATACTTTCTAAAGGTCTTTACGAGACCGGGGATATTAATGTAGCCTACTTCTACACTACCGTCAGGTTTTTCCAGGATGTATATTCTGCAGGGAGCTATAGCTCCAAATTCGGGAAACTTGCGGAGTATCTTCTCACCGTAGTTGAGGTTACATACGTAAAAGACCGTCATTCGGGGCTTATCCGATATATCCATTACGGTTAAAACGTTCATGTTCTTTCCGTCCAGGGCAGATTTTAGGAAGAACTTAACCTCTTCAAAATCCATATCCTTTATAGTTTCCTTGTAAAGAAGCAAGTTTTTATCTTGAGCTGTAAGGAGTATAGGGAATAAAAGTAAGATCAGAACTTTTCTCATTTGCTCACCTCATCAAGGGTTTTTCTTAAGGTTCTGTAAGTGTCTACAACCAGTTGAACATCTTCGTTACTTAAATTATCCTTTTCTTCAGCCAAGAATATTATTTCCTTTAGTGTTGTAAGCTTTACAACTCCTTCCTTTTCATAAACCGCAACACTACACGGAATTAGATTACTCATTGAGGGAACTTTTGTGAGAAGCTCCTTTTTTTGAGGTATATCACAGGCAAGAACTATGGTGTATTTCATAAAGTCCTTTACTCCCCTTGCCTCTAAAGCCTTGGAGAGGGGAAGCATCCTTATTACCTTTAATCCGTTCTTGTCAAGCTTCGCTTTTAAATCTTCAACAACCTGGTCAAAATTCTTATTCTTGATTTCCACGGTATAGAAAAGGAGCCTGTAAGGGTCTCCAAAGTAATACTTTATAAAAAACATAAAAAGAATGATGAGGGAAGCTCCGATGAGGAAGGCAATTAACGTTCTCACTTTCCTCCTCCGTAACACTCGTCGTAGGTGTGGTATTCAGCATCAAGAACCTTAACGTTGGGCTTAGTTCTAACGTTTATATTCTTTTTCTTCTTTATGTAGTCTATCAGGATTTCGTAAACGGGAACGGGCTTGTAATCCTGCTCTACTGCGTCAGGCGGCGGGGGAGGTCCTCCGTAAACAGCTACGAGGTATTCTTTCTTGGGTTTTAACTCTTCTCCTCCCACATACACTTTCCTTATTCTGTTGTACTGGGGACCGTTTATCTCTATCTCGTATTCTACATTCCAGAGTCTGGACATATCCCCGCCTTGCTGGTAGAAGGGGTCGGGATTAAAGACGTTGTCCGCTACGTCTTCCCAAACTGCCTTCAGCTGTTCACCAGTTCTCTTGAGAACGTAGACGTTAGGATAGGTTATT
This sequence comes from Aquifex sp., assembly GCA_015487405.1. Taxonomy (GTDB): domain Bacteria; phylum Aquificota; class Aquificia; order Aquificales; family Aquificaceae; genus Aquifex. The sequence goes on from WFPV01000029.1 coordinate 11,969, forward strand.
GCAGTGTAGGCGTAAACGTGGTCCACAGTAATCTTCTGTCCCGGAAGGACTACCGTTCCCCACCTGTATCCGGGAGAGGTTACTATATCAAGGTCTCCACCGTAGTAGTCGTTTATAGCTTCACCGACGAGCCAGTCCCAGGTGCTGAAGAAGGTATCCCTCTTGTAGAGCATTACTTCGGCTGTTCCTATTTCTTGGGAGAGTCCCAGTTTCTTATCAAGCTCCGCGTAATACTTGTTTACGAGCTTTTCCGCTTCCCTGTCCGCGGGCATAAGGTTGGAAGCTATAGGATAGAGCTTGTATCTAAAGTCTCTAATCTTTCCGTTTCTTATATCAAGGTCTAACCTTCCTACGAACTTTCCGTGAGAGCCTGCGATAACCACTATGGTGTTAGTTCCGGGAACTTTGTAAGCTTTTGGAACTACGTCGTGGGTATGTCCGGAGATAATTACGTCTATTCCTTTTACCTTCTTAGCGAGAGCTATATCTAAGAGTAGTCCGTCGTGGGATAGGAGTATAACGGCGTCTACTTTGTGTTTTTCACGGAGCTCATCAACGTATTGTTGCATAGTATCTTCCCTGATACCGAAGCTCCATCCCTCTACGAACTGTCTGGGATTGGCTATAGGTGTGAAGGGGAAGGAGTTTCCTATAATTCCGAGTTTTGCTCCTCCCACTTCCTTTATCGCGTAAGGTTTAAATACGAGGTCTCCTTCAAATCCGAACTCGTCAAGCTGGCGGATGTTCTGGGAGATAAATTCACATCCTGCTTCTTCAAGCTCTTTTATTCTCTTCAGAACCGTTTCCTTACCGAAGGTAAACTCCCAGTGACCGACCATAAGGTCGTAGCCGGTCAACTTCATCCAGTCAACTACAGACTTACCTTCGGTGAAGGTTCCAACAGCGGTGGTTATCCAAGTGTCTCCACCGTCAAGGACGAGAACTTTGTCTCTCCCCCTCTCCGCAATTATTTTCTTTATTAGCCAAGTTATGTGTGCCGCTCCCCCCATCTTCCCGAATTTTTCTGCGAGTTTTGGAAAGTCCACACAGCTCATAAAGTAGGCCTCAAGTGTTCCAGGGCTAATCTTGTATAGTCTTAGGAAATCCTTTCCTGTAATGGTTCCAGGAAGACCTTTCAGGTTTTTGGGAGCTACAAGGTTCATGGGTTCGGAAAAGTAGTGGGGCTTTAGATGTGCGTGCATATCGGTTGTGAAGAGTAAAGTAACATTTCCTACAGGTTTGAACTCCAGTATGTCTTCAAGGGTCATATTAGCAAGAGCGGAAACGGGATTGGAGGCGAGATACGCCCCCGTAACGATGGCAAGTTCTAAAAAGTCTCTACGGCTAAGATTCATAGAATCCTCCTTTTATTCAGATTTTATTTGTTTATTGGGCTTTCAGGGTCATGTAAGTAAGCTACAATATCTGCAATTTCCTCAGGAGTGAGCAGTCCGTGGTATCCAAATCTGAACATCGTTGAACAGGGCACTTGAGACCAAGGGTTATAGATACGGTCA
>WFPV01000030.1 GCA_015487405.1 Aquifex sp.
AAGGGAGCGGAAAGGATTTCCGAGGTTGCCGCACGCTTTACCTTGGACGCTCTTCCCGGTAAGCAGATGGCTATAGACGCGGACCTGAACGCCGGACTCATAACCGAAGAAGAGGCAAAGAAAAGAAGGGAACAGCTTGAAAGGGAAGCCTCCTTCTACGGGGCTATGGACGGAGCGAGCAAATTCATAAGGGGAGACGCCATAGCGGCACTCCTCATTCTCTTCCTGAGCTTGGTGGGAGGGCTGATAGTAGGGATAGCCCTAAGGGGGATGGACTTCCAGACAGCCCTAAAGACCTACACCATACTCACCATAGGTGAGGGCTTAGCCTCCCAGGTTCCCGCACTCCTCCTCTCCACCGCGGCGGGAATTTTAACCACAAAGATGTCCTCAAGAGACAGCTTAGGGGAGTCTATCCTTAGGCAGTTCACGAGGGAGCCGAGAGTTCTGCTCTTTGGAGCCATTATCCTTGCACTTTTGGGGCTCATTCCCGGACTCCCCTCCCTTCCCTTCTTTGCGATAGCGGGAACCCTCGGAGGAGCTTATTACTTTTTACAGCGAAAGCAGAAGGAGGAAACCCTTAAAAAACTTGAGGAGCTCGCAAAGGAGAAAGTTAAGGAGAAGGAAGAAACTGAGGAGGAGATTATTCCCCAGCCCGAGCCTATAGCTTTGGAAATTGGCTACGCTCTAATTCCCTTCGTTGACGAGAGCCAGGGAGGAAGGATTCCCCAAAAGATAAAGACTATGAGAAAGCAGATAGCTCAGGAATACGGTGTTATCGTCCCTCTGGTTCACATAAGGGACAACCTCAACCTGAAACCCAACGAATACCGGATTCTCATAAAGGGAATAGAGATAGATAGATACGAGCTCATGCCCGGTCATTACCTTGCGGTAAATCTCGGGAACGCAAGGGGAGAGCTCAAGGGAATAGAAACCTACGACCCTGCCTTCAAGATAAAGGCTTACTGGATTCCCGAGGAAGAGAAGGACAAGGCTCAGAGTTTAGGCTATATGGTCGTAGATGCAGAAACTGTTCTGATAACCCACCTCTCGGAGGTTATAAAGAGAAACCTTTATGAACTGCTGACGAGAAACGAAGTTATAGAGCTGGTTGAGCTCCTATCAAAGAAGTATCCCAAGGTTGTAAAGGAAATCGTGCCCGAGCAGGTTCCCGTTTCTATTCTCCACAGAGTTCTTCAGAATCTTTTAAAGGAAGGCATTCCCGTGAACGACCTGCTCACAATACTTGAAACCCTCGCCGATTACATTGAGCAGACCAAGGACCCAGACCTCCTCACGGAATACGTGAGGCAGGCACTCTCTAAGAGAATTACCCGTATGTTCCTCACGAACGGCGTTCTGTATGCGGTTGCACTTTCTCCCAAGGTGGAGGCAAAACTCATAGGTTACTTAAAAGAAAACAGGGAGGACGAATTTATAGACTACGTTCTCAACCAACTGCTTCCCAAGATAAAGGAGGAGGTGAAGAAGTTTGTTCAGTATCAAGCCCTTCCCGTTCTGCTCACCTCCGGTGAGGTGAGGAGGTTTATAAGGAGAACTATAGAGCCCTACATGCCTGAACTCGTAGTTCTTTCTTATAACGAGCTTGAAAAGAATGTAAATATGAAAATATTAGGTATTATAGATGAAGATTGAGAAGATTCTCGTCAGGTCCATCCAGGAGGCGATAGAAATCATTGAGAGGGATTACGGGGGAAATGCCCAGATAGTCTCCTCAAGAGTTGTTAAAAAACGCAGGTTCAAAATACTCCCCTTCTTCGGGGAGAAACTCTTAGAGGTGGTTATTAAAGTTAGCGAAAGCAACAACAACTTCAAGGAAGTCCTCAAGGAGGAGACTAAGAATCTGCGGGAGGATAAGGAGAAGGAGGAGCTCTACAAGGAGATTGAAGAACTCAAGAGAATGGTCAACGAGCTTATGAAGTTTAAGAACGAGAATCTAAAGGCGGAACTAGAAAAGCGCTTCTCCCGGAGGGCGATCCTTTTATTTGAGAAGATGGTCTCAAGGGGAGTAAGTAAGGAGATAGCGGAGAAACTGATAAGCGACGCTTGCGGATACGACATAGACTACGGAGTTTACGACTTTAAGGATGAGATATTTAACGCACTCAAAGACAGCTTAAAAAATAATATCAAGCTGTACACAAACTTCTTTTTAAATACACCGAAGGTTCTTGCACTTGTAGGACCTACAGGTGTGGGAAAGACGACGACCATAGCGAAGCTTGCTTTTCACCTAAAAAAGAGGAACAAGAACATAGGGATAATCTCCTTAGACAGCTTCAGAGTGGGAGCTTTTGACCAGTTAAAGAAGTTCGCGGAGGTCTTAGAAGTTCCCTTCAAGATTGCAGATTCTCCCGAGTCCTTTAACGAGGCTCTCGCTCATTTAAAAAATAAAGAAACCGTCCTCGTGGATACTGCCGGAAGGAGTCATTACGACGTTATAAAACTAAAAGAGCTTGAGGAGTGCTTTAGTGTTTCCGAAATACATCCGTTCTTGACACTCGCCGCAAATTTATCCGAGCAGGTTATGTATGAGGTCGTTTCCCAGTTCAGCTCACTGCCTTTAAAAGGTCTCGTCTTCACTAAGCTGGACGAAACGCCGTTTTGGGGGAGTATGATAAACGTAGCTTACAGAACTCAGCTCCCTATCCTTTGCTTCACTACCGGCCAAAGCCTTCCGGAGAACATCGTTATGGCGAACTACGACTTTTTAACCCGCCTTATACTGGAAGAGGAGAATGAGGTCGGATAC
>WFPV01000031.1 GCA_015487405.1 Aquifex sp.
ATTAATTCAGTAAGAATTTTCTTGAAGGCATCTCCCGAAGCGTATATTTAAAGGTGTTATGGGGTTTAAGCTTCTAGAGAGGCTTGGCTACAAAACGGATGAAGAGGTAAGGCAAGAGGCTACTAAGAAGTTAAGGGAGGAAGCTAAGAAGAAGCAGCAAGAGTGGGAAGAAAGGTTAAAAGATTTAAGTGACTCCGAAAGGCTTGACATTATAGAGGCTATTGTTAAACATGAAACTGACCTGAATAAGATGAAGGAGAAAATCATTAAAGTCCTTGAAAGCAGACCAAAGCCCGAGGACATGGATATATCAGAGCTTGAAGAAGAAGATTGGTATTGGACTCCCGGTGCAGCTGGAGGCTACTTTGATCCCTTTAAATATCTTCCGAGAAGATAGTTACCTTGAGAAAAAACGCACTCCGGAAGAGTAGCTAAGCTACCTTTTAACCCATTCGTAAACGGTTGTATAGTCAATAATTTTTAGAAACTCCTGACAGAATATAGTCATCTGACCACGTCAAATCTGTCATGAAACTCAGAAAGTCAAAGAAATACTCCTTCCCTTTCGTGAACGTAAAATAGAAGAAAGTTAAAAAGTGGTAGAAGATGTCATTAGCTAAAAAGGTGCTCACAATAAGAGTTTCAGGAAAGGAGAGAAAAGAAAAGGTTAGAAAACTCCTCTACGACCTTGCACACTTCAGAAACATGCTCGTAATCCTCATAAGGAGATACAGGCTTGTTTACAAAGAACCCCTTCTCAACCAGTCCATACTCTACGGTCTTCTTTCCACAAGGAAGTATTCGGGCAAATACAGGGAGGAGTTTGAGAGAGTGATCAGCAACATTCAGACTGAGCAAGAGCTCAGGGAATTTCTTGAGAGACTGAGAGCTCAAAAGGAAAAGATAGGAAACCCTCACTTCGTCCAGTCAGTCTTAAGGCAGGTGATAAGGAACTTCAAGGGCTTTTTTAAAGCCTTGCGGAGCTTCAAGGAAAACCCAGAGAGATTCAGAGGCATTCCCAGACCTCCAAAACCCAAGAAGCTAAAGTTCCTGATGAACTTCTCCGCTGAAGGGAACGTAAACACCTTCAGACAGGAAGGAAACTCGCTTCTGATAAGACTGAGGGAGGATGAGTTCCTGAAGGTAAAGCTTCCCAAAGATTTTCCCTACAGAGTTTCTTCGGTTCGCATAAAGTTCTTCGGAGAAGACCTCTATGTGGACGTGGTGTATGAGTGTGAGCTAAGTGAGATAGAACCTAAAGGAGAATACAGAGCAGGTATAGACGTAGGACTTGACGAACTCCTTGCTGTGGTGTCAGAAAACCCAAAGCTAAAGAGCTTTATAGTCTCAGGAAGAGAACTAAAAGCGTTCAATCAGTGGTTTAACAAAGAGAGAGCGAAGCTGAGGAGTCAGGTGGATTATCTGAGGAACGAGATAAAGAGCGGGGACTACGATGGGGAAGGACTTGAGTACCTGAAGGGAAAACTCTCAGAGCTTGAGATAAAGCAGAAGGTTTTATCAGCCCACAGGAAGAGGTGGATAGAGACACAGCTACACAGGGTAGCGAGGAAGGTGGTGGATATTCTTTACGAGACAGGACACAAAGTTATCTACGTTGGGAGGAACGCCCTTGAGGGCAAGAACAGGATAAACTTGGGGAGTAAGACCAATCAAGAGTTTGTATTTATACCTTTCAGGAGACTGATGGAGCTAATCAGGTATAAGGCTAAGGGGCTTGGGATGGAGGTGGTGGAGGTGGATGAGGGCTACACCTCAAGGACATCACCGTTCGCTGATATAAGAAAAGTTCAGAAGAAAAGAGACAAAAGCCTCTGTGAGGGGGAGAGGGAGGGGAACCTTTTTAGGGACAAGGTTTTGAAGAAGGTATTTCACGCAGATCTTGTAGGAGCATTGAACATATTGAGGGTAGGAGCAAAGCTCCTGAGACTTGGTTTTTACGAGAACCTGAAGGTGCTTTTTATCAAGCTTTGCAATCCGGTAAGGCTAAAGCTAATGGAACTTTTCTTCAAAGTAACCCCCGAGTCCCTTTTTGGGATAGGGGGTAGTAGACATGGGTTGAGCCTGAGGACTGTGGAATCTAATCATTTGAACACATTTTGTTTCTAATACCCAGTTCTCAGGCACCTAAGGAACCCCCAATGCTTTTGAAATGATGGAAATCTTAACACCTTTCCTATAGAAGCGTTCGGCTATTCTCCGTAAGTTATTTGGGTAGCGTTTCCTTGTGTAGTTTGCAATGAACCTCACGCCACAGGATCGGCAC
>WFPV01000032.1 GCA_015487405.1 Aquifex sp.
GATACGAGCTGAAGGGCGTAAAACTCATAGATAACTTTCCTCAGACCTACCACATAGAGAGCATAGCCCTGCTTGAGTTGAAAGAATAACTCTTCCTCAAAACCGAGCAAAGCAAGGTATTTAGAATAAAAAGTTATGAAGGTCGGATTTATAGGTTTAGGACACCTTGGGAAAGCTATAGCAAAGAGACTCATAGAACAAGGAGTTTCCCTAATTGTCTGGAATAGAACGCCTGAAAAGGCGAAGAAGTTTGCTGAAGAAACGGGAGCCGAAGTAGCTCAAAGCCCCGCTGAGCTTATCAATAAAGTTGACCGTGTCTTTGTTATAGTCTTTGATAGCCAGGCTTCTGAGGAAGTTATATTTGGAGAGAACGGACTCGTAAGGGGAAACATAGAAGGAAAGACCGTTATCGATATGACCACGAATCACTTCGCCTATGCGGAACTTGCCTATAAAAAGCTAAAGGATCTCGGGGCTTACTACTTGGATGCTCCCGTTCTCGGGAGCGTGATACCGGCTCAGAGGGGAGAGCTCACCATAGTTGTAGGGGGAGATAAAGAGAAGTTTGAGGAAAACAAGCCGCTATTTGAAAAGTTCTGTAAGGCAATCTATTACGTTGGTAAAGCGGGAATGGGAAGCAGGGCTAAGCTTATAAACAACATAGTTCTCGGAGGAATAATGGATATCCTGGCAGAGGCGATAGCCCTCGGGGAGAAGGCGGGGTTTGATAAAGAAACCATAATAAACATCCTGAACGATGGAGCCGGTAAGTCTTACATCCTTGATGTGAAGAAAAAGAAGATATTAGAAGAAGACTTCTCTACACATTTCTCAGTGAACCTTATTTACAAGGATTTACACTACGCTCAGGACCTAATCAAAGAGCTCAGAGAGTTTTCCTTTATAACCGCCGCCGTGAAGGAAACCTACGGGCTTGCCAGAAAGAAAGGATACGGAGATTTAGACTTTTCTGTAATCTACAAACTTATAAAGGAGGATTAAAGGCTTCCCTTCGTTGAAGGGATGTCGTCCCCTTCTATCTTTACCGCGTCTTTTAAACTCCTTGCGAAGGCTTTGAAGCAGGCTTCCGCAACGTGGTGGAGAATCTTCCCCTCTAAAACCTTTATGTGAAGTGTGCTCTTGCTTTCTAAGGCAAATCCTTTAAAAAATTCCCAAATAAGCTCAAAATCAAACTCCGTTATCTTTCCCCTTAGATTTTTGTCTTCGTAGAAAAAGAGCGGTCTTCCCGAGACGTCAATGGCGGAAAGAACGAGAGCTTCATCCATAGGGATTATGGCGTGCCCGTATCTCTTTATTCCCTTTTTGTCTCCGAGGGCCTTTAAAACAGCCTGACCGAGCACTATCCCGCAGTCCTCAACTGTGTGGTGGTGAGAGACGTGAACGTCCCCTTCCGCTTCCACTTTCAGGTCAAACATTCCGTGTTTTGCAAAACTTTCGAGCATATGGGTCAAAAATCCCACGGGAGTATTCACCTCATAGTTTCCCTTTCCGTCAAGATTTATGTAAATCTTAATCTTTGTCTCTTTGGTTTCTCTAAAGACTTCTGCTTCCCTCAACTTTTTACTTCCTCCTGTGCCATACTTTTGACGAGCTTGTGAATCTCTTTAAAGTTTATATCACCTGCGAGGATGTATCTCTTGCCGTTATACTCAAAGAGCTTGGCAACCGTAAGACAAAAGTCATCCGTAGCCTTAGAGAGGTATATATCGGAGATATACTCTCCCTTTTCTAAGGTTTCACTGTAGTAAGGTCTATCACTCCTGTCGGTTCCCTTTTTGCCTTGTGCTACAAAATACTGAACGCTCGGATTTATTACATTGTTGGAAATTTGGAGACCGCTCTCACTTATTATGTAAAAGAGCTCAAAATATGGATACTTCTTGAAGAGGTCGTATAGCGTAAACTCCCACAGATCCTGAGGAGTGTTTTCTATCTCCTCTACTATCTTTCTGAAGTCTTCTAATATTTTCTCTTTGATATTTTTAAGAAGTTTCTTCTTCCTTGGGTCAAACAGGAAGAGTTTGGGCTGTATTCCGTAAACTATAAAGACGTATCCCGTTATCCTGAGAGATCTGTCCCTCAGCTCCTTTATCTTCTTGTAAAGCTCGTCGTAATTTGTCACGGGTTTTAAACTCAGAGCAAAGCCGTATATAGAGACCTCAGGTATATCCCCAAAGAGAAGTGTGTATTCCTTGAAAAACTCGTCGTATAACTCCTTTAACTTTTCCTTTTTGGGATATTCACCTGTAAGTAACCATAATTCTTGATTTTCCTCGTATTCCTCAAGCTCTCCTTTGAAGCTTTCTTGTACGTCTTCTTTTAGTATCTTCAGTAGTCCTTTTGTTTTCTCCTCTCCGTATTTTTCTTTAAATTTTTTAAGGTTCTTTATTCCGAATATATACAGAAAGTTTTCCGTGGAGAAGGCTTCCCGGAGGTGCTGAACGAGAGGGATAATATGCTCCTTGAACTTCGTTATGTAATGAAGTAGGACTTCATACGTCAGAACTCCTAGGTAGTTTCCTCTCTTATCTACTACGATTATCGGTTCTCTTATTACGGGAAGAAGTTCAATTATCCCTATCAAGCTTTCCTTTTCGGGGGAGAAGTTCCTGAGACGTATGGCGATTTTACTGAAATCTCCCGCGGTTAGGTTTTGCTTAGTAGCCCTTACCAAATCCTTCCTGTAAACTATGCCTATGGGTTTTTTATCTTTCATTACCGTAAGGTATTCGTAAATCTTAAGCTCCTCAAATACCTTTTTAAGCTCCTTTAAACTGAGGTCGTGAGAAACCGTAGGAACGCTTATGCAAATTTCTTCAAGCTCAAATCTGCGGTTCTCCATAGAACCTCTCCACATTTTTATAATGGCTTATTCTTCCCCTAAAGACAACGATTAAGTCTATCTGAAAGTCTTCATTTTCAAGTAGATGAAGAGCACTCTTGAACACTCTTTCAAACTTTTGGGGAGTGAAGTTCTCCACGGGATTGAATGTATTTCCTCCTTTTACTTCTACCACGACCTTCTTTCCGTTTAGCTCCGCTAAGATATCAATTTCTCCGAAGGGAGTTTTTATATTTCTCCCAAGGATGGTGTAGCCCTGTTCTCTTAGATATTCTTCTGCTAAATCTTCAAATAACTTTCCTTTTTTATTCATGAAAAGAAAAGATTTAAAGACGCCCCGAAGGGGCGTAACTCAGGATATTAATGGTATCCGAGTCTCTTGAGGAGGTTCTGTCTGTATTTCCAGAGGAGTAGTCCCATAAGTAGGAAGTAGCCGATTACGACCACTCCCATTACGGTTCTCTTGAACTGCTCTTGGGGAGGAGGGGTGTTTACGGATTTCATGTATGCAACGATTTTTGCAACTTTCTCCTTAGCTTGGGGGTCAAACTGAGGATTGAAGATCTGAGGCATTGATGTTCCAGGAAGAACCTTCTGGGGATTGAGGATAAACTCGTAGAGGTATCCTTCTCCTCTTGCAAGATATATGGTAGATAAATCAGGAGGAACTTGTCCAAAGGAAGCCTTTAGACTTTGAAGGTCATCGTGAGCAAAGGCTTCATAAACGTCCTTAGGAACGAAGAACCTGTCTTTGTAAAGTTTTCCATATCTGTATACAGGTCTTCCGGCAGTTTTTTCTATATTTTTCCACTTGGGATTGGTTTGAACGCTCATTATGTAAATTCCGTCATATCTGAGGGAATGGCAGGAACTGCAATTAGCCACGAAAAGCTCTCTTCCCTCTTCAGCTATGGTCTTTCCGCTTTCGGTTTTCTTCCAGGGGTTGTCAATTATAGCCTTTACGTCCTTTTCAACCTCATAGTGCTCAACATGCTTGAAAGGATTGTAAAACCAAAGAATGAAGAAGAAGGCAAGGGTGGAACCACCGAAAATAATCGTCTTTATCATGCCCCACGCGCTCATTCTTTTTGACCTCCTTTTGTTTTCATCTTGTACCAACCGTATTCAAAGATGGAAATAATCGGCAGAGATAGGAAGAATCCAAATACTAAGGCTGCAAATATAAGTCCAAGCATAGCGTTCTGAGGTGTTGGGGGCATAGTTCCAAGTATGGTGAGTGCCATGGAAGAGAACATGAATATGAGGAAGAGTATGAAGAATAGAGGTCTTCTTCTTGCACTCTTTAGCGGAGACCAGTCAAGGAAAGGTAGGAGTAGTAAGAGTAGGAGTAATGCGTTGAACGCTACGAATCCCCAGAATTTATCGGGAATAGACCTAAAGACTTCGTAGTATCCAAGGAGATACCACTCGGGTGCGATGTGAGGAGGTGTCTTTAAGGGGTTTGCAGGTTCAAAGTTGTCGGGTGGTAGGAAGTGGCTAATGTGGAAGAATACAAAGAAGAAGAAAATTGCTAAATACCACATTACGTAAGCGCCTTCCTTGAGGGTTATGTAGGGATGGAAGGGAACGAACTTATCAGGATTCTTCTTCTTATCATATTCAATTCCGTCAGGATTGGAGATTCCAGCCGCTCTTACAAGGTAGAGGTGTGTTCCCACAAGAGCTAAGAGGATTAACGGATATATGAGAACGTGTGAACCGAAAACCCTTCCAAGGGTAACGTCAGTGACGACATACCCTCCCTTCATCCAAAGGACGATAGTTTCAGCAACAGCCTTGAAGAAATCCTTGAATATGGGAGCTTCTGCAAGTGAACCAGGAATTTCAGTGGTAACTATGAATCCCCAGTAAGAAAGCTGTCCCCAGGGAAGGAGGTATCCGGAAAGTGCAGTAAGGATTAAAACGAAGTATATTAACCATCCCACTATCCATACGAGCTCACGAGGTTTTTTGTAAGCGTTGTAATAAATTCCCGTAAACATGTGAAGGTAAACGATTGCCATAAAGAAGTTAGCTCCTGTTGCGTGGATGTGCCTAAAAAGCCATCCGAAAGGTATCTCTCCCATTATGGAGTAGGTGGCACTATCAAAGGCATCAGCTATAGAGGGTTTGTAATAAAGGAGTAAAACTATTCCGGAAATAATTTGAATCGCAAAGGTAACAAGTGCTAATACTCCGAAGACATATGGGAATGTGAGATTCTTTGGAACTTTGTATTCAACCATTTGGGTTCTGTAAATCTCCCTTATGTGCGCTCTTTCGTCTATCCAGTCAATAAACTTACTTATCAATCCCATCTACTCCACCTCCTTTATATGAGTTCCTTAATAAATCCTTCTTCTCCTACGATAAGTTTGTTTCCACTAAGCTTTTGAGGAGGTATAAATAGAGGTCTGGGTGGTGGTCCAGTTATAACATCCCCATAAGGGGTATAGAATCCTCCGTGACAGGGACAGTGGAATAGAGGCTTTTGGGCTACGTTAGCTTCTCCCTGAGGTTTCCATAGGGGAATACATCCTAAGTGAGTGCAAATTCCCACGAGAGCGAATACATTATGTTCCTTGAGAATTTCGTAGTTGGTTGTTCCTTTGGAGTTCTTAACACCTTTTAGAGGATATCCTTCAGGCTTAAAATCTTGGGAAAGTCTTATAACGAAGAGGGTTTTACCTTTCCAGGAAGTAACTCTTACCTGCATAGGCTGAATCTTGGAAACGTCAACTTCCGTTTTTGCTCCGAGGGCAGCGATTTCTGAGGGTTCAAGCATCACTCTTACAAGTGCATACAGGGCTCCCAGTCCACCTATAGCTCCCAAGCTTCCTATTGCTACGCTAATAAAGTCTCTCCTTGAGGCTTCCATGCTAAAACCTCCATAATTGATTTCTATGTCAAAAGACTATTTTAACTACTTCTAAATCTTTTACTTATAAGTATTTGTTTAAAAAGGAATAAGAAGAAAGAGAGATGACTTTAATCCAGCTTACCAAGGTAAACAAGAAGTGTAGTAATAGCCGCAGGAGTAATTCCGTCTATACGGGAAGCCTGACCGACGGTTATGGGTTTGAACTTCTTTAGTTTTTCCCTCGCTTCCTTAGTAAGACCGGGTATCTTGTCGTAGTCTATATCTTCGGGGATTTTCACGTCTTCAAGTTTTTTTAGCTTTTCGTTTAGCTTCCTTTCCCTTTCAATGTAAGGTTCATACTTCAGCTGGATTTCAACTTCTTCCTTTACGTAAGGATGTTCAGGGACTTCGTAGCCAAACTTCTCTTTTACATCGTCAAGGGTGTAATTCATCGTCATAAGGGTAGCTATGTTGTAGCTCCTCGTATCCCCGCCGACGGCTACGCTTACTCTTTCCGTTTTGTAAAACTCCTTCCACATTTCAATCTCTCTTTCTATTTCTTGGACGAGCTTATACTGCTCCTCCGTTAAGAGCCCGAGCTCCCTTCCGAGTTTTGCGAGCCTGAGGATTGCGTTATCCTGCCTAAGATATAACCTGTATTCGGAGCGGGAAGTAAAGAGTCTGTAGGGCTCGGTTACGCCTTTAGTAGTAAGGTCATCTATCATCACTCCTATGTAGCTCTCGTCCCTTCTGAGGTATATTGGTTCTTTTCCAAAGGCTCTCAGTGCCGCGTTTATTCCCGCGACTATTCCCTGTCCTGCGGCTTCCTCGTAACCGGTAGTTCCGTTGAAGTTTCCTGCGTGGAAAAGTCCCCTTATTTTTTTAGTTTCTAAAGTTGGATAGAGTTCCGTGGGTGGAACTACGTCGTATTCAATCGCGTAAGCCGGTCTTATAAGAACAACGTTCTCAAGTCCGGGAATGGAGCGATACATCTCCCACTGAACTTCTTCGGGCAAGGAAGTTGAAAGTCCGTTGGGATAGATTTCTATGGTATCCAAGCCTTCGGGCTCTAAGAATATCTGGTGCCTGTCTTTGTCCGGGAACTTCACAATCTTGTCCTCAATGGAGGGACAGTAACGGGGTCCTATTCCCTTTATAAGTCCTCCGTAGAGAGCAGTTCTGTGGAGGTTTTTCCTTATGATTTCGTGGGTCTTTGGAGTGGTGTAGGTTATCCAGCAGTTTACCTGCGGTTTTCCCTTCTCAAACCAGTAAGTTCCTACGGGCTCTGTCCAGAAGGAGAACTTGGGAGGCGGGTCGTCTCCGGGAGCTACTTCTAAGCCGGAAAAGTCTATGGTTCTTTTATCCAACCTTGCCGGTGTTCCTGTTTTAAACCGCATGAGGGGAAAGTCGTGCCTTCTGTAGAACTCGGAGAGTCCTTCACTTCTTGGCTCTCCGAGCCTTCCTCCGGGTATCATCTTATCTCCTATGTAGATAACTCCGTTCAGGAAGGTTCCCGTTGTGACGACTACCGCCTTCGTTCTGTATTCAACTCCGAGGTTCGTCCTTACCGCCGCTACCTTGTCTCCCTCTAAGATTATGTCAACTACTTCTTCCTGCTTTATGTAAAGGTTTACTTGATTTTCACAAACTCTCTTCATATACTCCTTGTATCTCTTCTTATCCGCTTGGGCTCTGGGGGACTGAACCGCCTTTCCTTTTCTCGTGTTTAGCATCTTGAACTGGATTCCCGTGTGGTCTATAGCCTTTCCCATCTCCCCACCGAGGGCGTCTATTTCTCTTACAACTATTCCCTTAGCTATTCCGCCTATTGCGGGGTTGCAGGACATCTGTCCTATAGTGTCCGCGTTCAGGACAAACATAGCGGTCTTTGCTCCCATCCTTGCGGCTGCAAGTGCCGCCTCTATTCCTGCGTGTCCCCCGCCTATTACCACTACGTCAAATTCGTCAACCACCATAGCCATAGCAATTTATTAAATCTAAACCTTCTCCGAGGAAATCCTATAACCTTTCGCAAATTTAGTATAATCGACTTAAGTTTTATGATAGTCTAATTTCTATATCCAATGATAATAATCATTGAAAATTTTATGAAAAAACTTATATTAATTTTTAGTAAAAATTTCATAGGAGGTGGGTAAGATGGCAGAAGAAAGGAAGGAAGTTCAAAAGACTCCTGAGCAAAAGATGGAAGAGCTAAACAGGCAGCTCAGGGGTTATATGGCTAACATTGAAGCTCTTAGAGCTGAAATAGCCGTTATCAATCAAACCATCTCCGACCTCAGAACCGCGGAAGCTACCTTAAGGGCTCTCAAGGAGCTCGGAAAGGGCAAAGAAATACTCCTTCCCGTAGGAGCTACCGCACAGGTAAAGGCTAAGCTGGAAGGCGTTGACGAGGTCATAATGAGCGTGGGAACGGGAATCTCCGCGGTAATGAGCTACGACGAAGCGGTTGACAAGATAAGAAAGGAAATAGCGGCACTGGAGGCACTCAGAAGGGCATTAGAGGAAGCCATAGCAGACCTCTACAACCAAATTGAAGACCTTCTTGAAAAGGTCAGAGAAGTCGGAAAGGAGGAGGCTAAGGCACAATGAGATATTTTCTAACGGCAACAGGGATAGCTTTAGCGGGTTTACTCGTGGGAGGTGGGGTCGGTTCCTACCTCACCTCTTCAAAACTTTTAAAACAGTTTCAGAACATACCAGGCTCTCCCATAGTCTTGAGTGCCCAATACGACAAGGAGAAACACCTCATCAGATACGCCATATCCAATCCCGGAACGCTCCCGATAAAGGTTATAGAGAAAGCTCTCGTCTTTACTCCCGGAAAGGAGTCTAAGGAAAAGGGCTACATTTTATCAAATATCCCTGCAAACATAGAGATTCCTCCCCTCAGCGTTGCTGTAGTTGAGTTGAAACTGAAAGAAGGAACCGAAAAACTCCAGCCGGGAGACGTAGTCCTCGCAACCTTCACCTACACCCATCCCCTATCTCAGGACTTGTACACCGTAGTCCACTCCTTCACTCACGGAGCTCCCAAACAGGAAAAGAAAGAAGAGAAGCAGGAGGAAAGTAAATGAGAGCAGAAACAGTAGTCCAGTGGGGACTTATATTCTTAATGGCTCTCCTTCTATTCTTTGCCTTCACAGGAATATTCATCTCAACACTTACCTTAGCTCTAACGCCTGAAGGTTTCGCATTTTTATTGGGACTACTCGGAGCCTGGCTCTTTGCCAACAAGCTCCTGTTCGGATACGGAAGTTTTCTTTTTACCGCGGAGGCAATCCTTAACAACGAAGAGGTAAACAGGGAAGAGCTTGAAAAGAAAACAAACCAGCCGAAAGAACAAATAGCCGAGCTTTCCATAGTCTCACTAATGTTTTTATGGCTCCAAAGCCTTGATTACTACAGATACGCTTACTACGGACTCTTTACACTGTTTTTAATCCTTATGCTCCTTACCAAGTTCAACCTCCTCGGGGCTCTTATAGTCGGAAACTACTTAGAGGGAGCCTTTTGGGGAGCTGCGGTAGTGACTCTGTTCGTATTTGCCTTAGAGATAACCGCAAACTACCTTATGGGAGAACTCCTCGAGAGGGAAGCTCAAAATGGATAAAAAGGAACTCGCTGAAAAGATAGCTCTAAATACCTTGGTGTTTGAAACCTTTGGTCAACCCGAAAAGGAGAGAGAGTTTGAGATAGAGGACCTAAGGCGGTGGGGCTTTGACTTAATCCTCGGAAAGAAAAATGGAGTTAGGACCTTTTTTGCTTCAGAAATCGGAAGGGAGGTCGGGGAGAAGTGGGAGGAGGGAGGGGCTACCTACGAAGTTGAAGAAATTCTCTTAGAGCTCCCAAAAAACAAAAAACTCCTTGCAAAGATAAGAACTCAGGAAGGACAAGCTTACATAATCGCTTACCTCAGGGAAGGAGATGAAGACTTAGAGATACTCAGAGTTCCCGCCCCTTCCCTCCTTATGGCTTTCTTCAGGAAGCATCACCTCCACGAGCTTGCAAACAGCCTAAAGAGTGTTGGAGTAATAACGGAGTTCTACAAACAAAGGGGACACGAAAGTGTTCCCCTTCCCTATAAAAAGCTACCTTTGGTTGCGAAGGATTTTTTAGAGAGGGCTAAAAAAGTAGAAAAGATGGCGGGATTTGGTAGAGTAGCACTCGCTTACTTCGGTAAAACGAGGGAGAAAGATAACCGCTTCAGAGTTTCCTGGCTTCTTCCCACGATTGCTTTATTTGACATAGATATTGCGGAAAAAGCTAACACTGCACTGGGGGAATTCAAATGAAGTTGATAACTTGGGCACCCGTCCTTCTCTCCTCTAAAAGATTTCCGGAAGAGAACGGGAAGAAGTTCCTTCCCGGAAGGGAAGTGAAGGAAGCCATTAAGGATGCTCTCGTCTATTACGCACTCAAAAAGGACAAGGAGCTCGATAACAAAGTTAAGAAGTTCATAAGAATGCACAGGAAGAGCTCCCTTCGGGAGCTGATAAGAAACGTAGAGAAAATGGTTCTTGAGAAAGAAAAGGAGCTTCTTGAGAGTATAAAGATTCCCGAGAAGGTATTCCTTGAGGGCAGCCAAATAAAGGAAAAACCCCTAGAGGTATACGACCTAAAACGCTGGGACTTTAAGGATGTTTTCAAGAGTGAAGTTTTTGAAGGTGTTGTTGAGCTAAATATAGAAGGTGATATTGAAAAGATAAAACCCGCTTGCCACTCCTACTGTGAGGCACTGGCACACGCGGAGCTTACCTTCGTTCGGGAGCACCCGATAGGTGAGATATTTCACAGAAACCTCCTTTCCGAGATGAAGAACTGGGAAATACCGCTTAGGATAGGCTTCTGGACCACCGCACCTTTCGGCGGAAGACTCTTCTGGTTCTGGGGAGACAAGGAGATAAGGAACAAGATAAGAAGGCTCTATAGAATAGACCTAAGACCAAGGAAGGTGATATACCTTCCCCTTGACAAAAAAACCGCAGGCTGGACGGAGGTGAAGAAAGATGCTTGAAAGACTAAAGGAGATAACCAAGCTCCTCAAGGGAGCTTTGGAACAAAGGAGTAGAACCAAAGAGGGCTACATAAGGGAAGAAAAAGTGAAGCAAGCTGTAGAGCTCATAGAAGCCCTGGAAAGGGATATAATGGAAAAGGAGCTGAGCCTCGCCAAAGAGGTATTGGAAAAGTTTGATGACAACAGAAAGTTTTACTACCTGATGGGACACCTTTACGTGGAAGTTTCTAAAGAGGAAGCTAAGAAGCTCATAGAGGAAGAGCTAAAACTCTTTAAAGGAGGAGAGAAATGATAATAATGAAGGAGCACGCTCTTGCTTTACTTGCTGTAAAAGAAGCTCTGAGAAAAGGCGAACCAACTTACAAAGTCAAGGAAAAGACCCGCGAAGAGGAGGTTTTCATTGAGCTGGAAGCTCAGAATTTGGTCAGGTTAAAAAATCCCCTTGAGTGCGTTCTAACCTACTGGGGAGAGGCGCTCGTTAGTCTCCTCCACGAAATGATAGATAAAGGCTACATTCCCCACCCTGAAACTTGGGACGAGCACTTCAGGTGGATCGGCTCAGAAATAATAAGCATGATTTACTCCACCATAGTGAACGACGGAAGAGCGGGAGAGAAGATAGAGCATGCCCTCGCGGAGAGAGGATTCCTTGAAGAGAAAGAAATTCCCAAGAAAGGAAAGATAAAGACCGTAAACGATTACGCGAAGCGTATTTATGAAATTTACGAAGAGATAACTCCAAGGCTTGAGATATCCAAGGAACTTGCGGAATACATCAGGAAAATGCCTCCGGGACCCGCGGAAAAGAGCATGCTCCCGGAAGGAAAACACTTCCCCTTACTCCTTGAGTCTATGAGATTGATAGCCTTCTCCGTTCCAAACTCCGACGTTTACGCACTCACCGGGCTGGGACAGGCTGTAGAGCAAGCTTTAAGGCTCATGCCTCTCAGCTTAGAAACCGTCATCTCTGAAGACATTTTAGAGGACTTCATCCTCGCACTTGACGAAGGAATAGAAAAACTTCCTGAAGCGGGACAGGAGGTTTTATTTGCCCTCGGACTCTTTGACGATAAGGGAAATCTACTACCTCCTGGAGAGAAGCTCTTAGAGGTTTATAGACTCTGGAAGAAGGGACAGTACGGCTTTCACAGAACTTTCAACTTAGAGGTGTTCGAAGAAGAAATACTCAAAACGATAGACAAACTTCTCAAGAAACACCAAGAGCAAGCCGGACCTCTACCTACCAAAGATGAAATCGTAAGTGAGATGTTCTTAAGACCCCTCAAAGAGTATAAGCACCTGCTTGGTTTCTACGGAAGGCGTATAAACCAAGACTTTAATTACAAAAAGAAAGAAGAGATAAAGAAGAAGTTTGAAGAGCTCAAAACCGTTGAGGATCTCTTTAAGCACTTCTACGAAAAGGGCGGAAAGTGGCACAAGAAGATGATGGATTTAGTAAGCGAAGCCCTCTACTCCTTAGAAAGCTTTGACCTCATAACCACAGAGCTAACCGATAAGGGAGAACTCTACTACGTTCCCACGGAGCACGGAAAGAAAGTCTTAGAAGACCTTGAAAGACACGGAATAAGGGATATCTCAGCCACGGGAGTAAAGGCGATAACCATAACCAAGCGGGAGTTCTTCGCTCCCAACTACGAGTGGTATAAGCAAGCTGTTGAGGAGACCCTCGTAAGTGCGGGAGCGCCCACCGACAGTGGAAGGCTATATTCTGAACTCGCCTACAAGATAAAGAGAAAGCCCCACCTAACGAGATTTGAGCTGATGGTTCTCCACAAGATACCGAAAGCTGGAATGTTCCTGAGTGAGCTTTTCAACGAGTTTGACGAAGTCCTGAAAGAAGAAGTTCACCTCGCGGTAGAAAAGCTCCAGGCGAGGGGCTTTTTAGACGTCCTTCCAAACGAGGGACTCGTTTTAACGAAGGCTGGAGAGCTCATAAAGGAAGCAGTTTCCTCCGTGCCCGAAGGGCTTTCAAATCCCGTAAACCCCTTCATGTTCCGTATAGTTGAGGCGATAGCCAAAGTAGGTAATCTCTACGTAAAAGAGGAGAAAGTTAGAATCCTTCCTAAGCAGTTTGAAGAAGTAGAAAAGATGACCGGGCTGGACCACGACACTTTCCTCAACGAACTTTCCCTCCTCAGACTTATCGGAATACTCGGACAGAACTCCCTCCACAAATCTGGATTGGCGCTCATAAAAGCGGTGGAAGAAATACAAAAAGAGCCCGTTTAAGGCTATTTCCTTTCTTTTTTCCTTTAAAATCCTTTTTATGGACGTTTATGAGATTTTAGAAAAGTTCCCTGA
>WFPV01000033.1 GCA_015487405.1 Aquifex sp.
ATTGAAGAGGGGATATGGGTAGCCGGAGAGGCTCTCAAAAAAGCTCCCAAGCTTGAGGGTGTCCCCACTGGTGTGGAGGGGCTGGACGAGCTTTTCTTCAGAGCTGAGATAAAAGAAGGAAAGGTGGTAAAGACACCTCTCGGCGGTATTCCGAGGTATGCGGTGGTTAACATCACGGGTGTCTCGGATACGGGTAAGTCTTTGATGGTGGAACAATACGCGATTAAGCAGGCAAGCAGGGGAGAGGCTGTAGCTTTTATAACAGTTGAAAGTCCCGCTCCCTTCGTGACGATAGGACTGAGGGAAAGGGCTACTGCTATGGGTGTAAACTTTGAGGAGATTGAGGACAAAATTATTCTGATAGATGCGGCTTCCCACACGAGCCTGAGGGAAAACATTCCTAACCTTCTAACCACACTCGCTTACGCCATAAAGCAGTATAAGATAAAGCACACCATTATTGACAGTATCACCGGGCTTTACGAAGCAAAAGAAATGCTTGCAAGAACGGTGGTAAGACAGCTCTTTAACTTTATGAAGAAGTGGTATCAAACAGCTCTTTTCGTTTCCCAAAAGAGAAGCTCCCACGAGGAGCTCTCCGCAGAAGCGGCGGGAGGTTTCGCAATAAGCCACATAGTTGACTGCACCTTCGTTTTAGCCAAAGAACTCATAATGACTCAGTATCAAGCAAAGCTCTATAAAAAAGAAATCGGGGATATCGTTAGACTCTTTAGAATTGATGGATGCAGGCTCTGCGGACACGATACCAAGACTCACTTTATGGAGATAACCGAGCTCGGGCTCGTTAAGATAGGTCCTCCCCTGAGGTAATCTTCCGCTTTATCTCTTCTAAGTAGTGTTCCACCGTAAAGTCGTAAACCTCCGAGGGGGTAATAATCCTAAAACCGAGCATTCCACTAAGCTCCCTAACTTCCTTTATAGGAAGGCGTTTCTTAACTGCGTTTACGATTTTTTCTTTTAGTTCTTTTTTTATTTCCTTTCCTATTTCTAATACCGCGAAGCGGTCTCCAAAATCTTTAAAAACTTTATCTTCAAAGGCGAGCAGGGCGAAAACGATGTCCTCAAGCTCACGTGTAATTCTCTCTTGTCTGAGTTTACTGATTAGTCGTCTAAGTTCCCTTATCTTCCTCTCCACATTGTCTTCCATACGCTTGGTGTTCTGAAAGCGGATTAGGTTTAAAACGGTGTAGTGTTCAAGCATAAGGAACTTCACGTAAAAGTTAAGGTAAAGCTTGAGGAGTTGAGGAATAAGCTCCTCTTCGGGAACCTCAAGGTTCAGTATTTCCCCTTTCCTGTATCTTCCCCTCAGGGGAGGGGGAAGGAAAGGATGGAGCACAACCTCGTAGGTGAAGCTCTCCCCGAGAGTTACTCCTTTTGTAGTTTTCGGTGTTTTCCTTTCGTAAAGGATTTGGCGAGGGACGTGGAAGGGTTTTCGCTCCTTCGTCTCTCCGTAGAGCTCTCTTTCAGCTTTTGAGATGTGGGTTCTCGCGTAAAGTATGTAAACACGGCTCAGCTTGTCCTTTTTATACTCTTCAAAGAGCTCGTTTACCGCTTCTTGAACCTTTGAAAAGTTGAGGATTTTCCCGAACACTTCTCCCAGGTATAGGGTTGGAAATTTTTCCGAAAGCTTATGGTTTACACACTTTTCTCCTGCTACGACGAGCCTGGAGAGCTCTACATTTTCAAGAGCTTTAAAGAGTTTGTTGCACAGCACTCTTGTGTAAGAGAGGTCGCTGCCGAAGAGTAGGAGGGCTATTTTCGTTCCTTTTCTTGGTTTAAACAGGGGATGGTGGGGATAGAGGTAAAAGAGGTGCTCCAGAACCTCTTCAAGCCTTCTGTAGTAGGGTGTCTGGGGATATACCTCCTGTTTTGCTCTCCTGAGCCTGTTTAGGGAAACTACCGAGAGGACTCCGAAGAGTTCCTTAAGGGAGGCGTAAGCCTTTAGTTTATCCGAATAAGCCTTCACAGTTTTTTAGAAGCTCTACGAGCTTTCTTAAGGCTTTCCCCCGGTGGGAAATTTTATCCTTCTCCTCAGGCGGAAGCTCAGCCATGGTTTTTTCGTAACCTTCGGGCTTAAAAACAGGGTCGTATCCGAAACCTCTGTCTCCTCTCGGCTCCCTCGTTATTTCTCCCCTTACCTCACCTTCTGTAAATACTCCTTTCCCTTCAGTGTATAACACTATGAAGGCTACGAACTTAGCATTCCTGTTTTCCGTGTTTTCCAAAAGTCTGAGGAGTTTCCTTATGTTAGCTTCGTCTTTATTTCCCTTAGGTTCCTCCTTTCCTCCGAATTCTATCTCGTAGAACCTGCTTGAGTATATTCCGGGGTAGGGGGCTATGGCCTCAACGACGAGACCGCTGTCGTCAGCAAGGGTGGGAATTCTAAACTTTTCAAAATAAGCTTTAGCCTTGAGATAGGCGTTTTCTAGAAAGGTGCATCCTGTTTCTTCAACCTCAAGTTTTTCAGGAGGAGGGACGACTTCTATTCCAAGGGGCTCCAGGATTCTTTTTATCTCTTTTAGTTTTCCCTCGTTGGTCGTAGCGACTAAGAGCTTCATGACTTGAAAAAGTTTAAAACCTTTTGGAATAAGCCTTCTCCCTTCCTTTCTTTCTCCTGAGGAGTTTCCTCACTGGGTTTCTTCTCTTCCATTAAGAATGTATCTATATAGTCGTCAAGGAGTATAAAGTCGTCACAGGCTTTTCTGAGGTTAAAAGAGCTCGTTTTCTTGAAGGTGGCGTTTTCCACTCTCTTTCCGAGCCTTTGCACCTCTTCCACGGTGTATATAAAATCGCTGTCCCCGCTCACGAGAACCGCGGTATCGTAGGCGTTTTTATAGGCGAGCGAGAGCATATCCGTGGCGAGCATAATGTCTACTTCCTTTTCCAAATACTCCCCGCTGGGGAGCTTCCTGAGGTTTGAGGTCTTTACCTTAATTCCCATTAGTGAGAGCTCGTCCAAAAACCTCCTCTGTCTCATAAGGCTGTCCCACTCTGGGGTTCCTTTTTTTACGTCCTTCTCTTGGGGAACCGCGGTGTAGAAGTAGGTTCTGACGAGGTAGCGATCCTTTTTCAGAAACTCCACGAGCTTTGAGTAGTCTATCTTTATGTTAAGATAACGAAGCCCGTGAAAAAGGTTAGAGCCGTCTATGAAGATTACTATCCTCTCCTTCATAGCTTGAATCTCAGGAAGGCGGCAAGACCATCAATCTTCTTCTGGAGCTCCTTGTCTACGATTACCTCCACGGTGGTTCTCTGATCAAGGGCTTCCTCTAAGGCTTCGTCAACAACGTCGCTCACGGGTATGGGCTTTTCATCGGGGAGCGGACACTCGGGCTTGAGGAAGGCGAGGTGGCTCTTGGGACATAGGTATCCAGGCTTTTCAAAGTCTTCGGGGATTATCAGGGTTCTAACGTTTCCTATGGCGAGCATCTCCAAAACCTTGGAGGTTCCGTTTACGGCGAGTCCCCAACCTATCAGCTCGTTTAGCTCCTTTATTATTTCCTTTTCCTGCTCCCTGTCTTTTTTCCAGAGGAGGTCTAAAGCCTTTTCCCAAACCTCCTGCTCGGTAACCTCTTCCGGAGTTATCTCTATGTATCCTACGAGCTTCTCTTTTACGTAGGGGTGGAGGAAGTTTTCTATCTCTTTTAATCCCTCCTCTATGAATCCTCCCACTATGAGCTTATCAAAGTGAACTCTCTTCCACTCCTCAAATAGGGCGTCGGAGGCTATCTTCAGGATTCTGCGCCACTCCTCCTTTAACCTCGTGTGGAAACGCCACTCTCCTACTCCATGCTGGACTATGTTAGGAGCGGCTCCCCTCGCAGGCATCCTATACTGGAACGTTCCTTCCGCACCTTTGAGGAGTGCTCCACCGCTGTGGAATCTGTGGGCTCTCGTAGTGAGGGGCTCTAAGAAATCAAGCTTTTCCACTATTCCCGTGATATCCATGATGAAGTATCTGATGTGTTTTCTGTCCACGAGCAGAACCGCTACTCTTCCGAACTCCTCGTCTATAGCGGCTATCTCCCTAACGAGGGGGTCGGGAGAGAAGGCGAGCCTGTTTCTGTAAACGTAGGGAAGCTTCACATACTCAAAGAGTCCCAGTCTTGAGCAGGAAAATACCGCTATTCCCCTGCAACCGTATAGGTTCTTAGGGTCGGATAAGAAGTCCTGAATCTTCTTTATGTCCCCCTTTATGGAATCCTTGACGTCTTTCTCAAGGTTCAGGTTCTCTAAATCCTTTTCCTTCTTCTTTACCAAGTCCTTGTATACCGCAAGGTATTTGTTGTCCTGCCTGTCCTCGGGGAAGAGCCTGAGGTAAAGTGTGGTGGTGTAGTAGCCTTCCGGTCGAAAGTGGGAAAGGCGTTCTAAGGTGGCTTTTAGGTCTTCCATTCCATCCCTCCTGATAGCTTGATAAAGATTATAACTTATCTTCTAAAGCCTTTATAAACCTCTCCTTTTCCTTGTCCTGCTCGGTGCCGAGCACTCCTACCACTTTCCACTTTTCGCTATCTCTTTTTAAATAAATCCTTCCTCCCGGGAATTTTAATTTAAATACCTCCGGTAGGGTTGTTAAGGGCTCAAGCTTGGTTTTTTCGGAGAGGTTGATTAGCTCCTTCAGGGCGTATCGTTTCTTTTCGGGCGGAAGTTTTATAAACTCCTCTAAGGCGTCCTTCGTAAACTCCACGTGAGGGAGTAATATCTTGAGAACTTCCCCGTAGACCTCTTTTTTCTTAGCCGAGCTCCTTTGAGCCTCCTCGAGTTTCAGCTGGAGCTCTCCCGTTTCTTTCCGGAGCTCCTTTATTTTCTGCCTCGCCTCTTCAAGCTCTTTCCTGAGGCTTTTGTTCTCTTTATCGTAAAGCTCTAAGATTTGTTGAAGCTCTAAGACTTCCTTAAGGAGCTTTTTCCTCTCCTTTCTGAGCTCTTTTACTTCCTTGCTTCCCTTCCTCTTTTCCTCCTCCATTCCGAGAATTTCCAACATTTGGAAGAGCTGGCGGTTAGCCTGCAGGAGCTGGTTCTCCTTTTCCCTTTGCTTTTTCAGTTCTTCCTCTAACTTCTTTATTTCCTCTTCCAGCTCCTTCACTGCTTTCTCTCTTTTTTGGAGTTCCTCTTTTGGAACGGCTTGCTCTTTTGCCTTCTGGAGCTCCTCCTCCCGCTTCTTGAGCTCTATCTTGAGAAGGTTTATCTGCTTTCTAAACTCCTCTATCTTGTTCTCTACTTCATTTCTTTCTTCCGATAGCTTTTCAAGTTCTTTCAGGAGCTTTTCTCTTTCCTCTTCAAGCCTTTTCTTTTCCCTTTCAAAGGGACTCTCAAAGAGGACGACGAACATAAAAGTGAGAATCACGGGAAAGAGGTCCGAGACGAATATGTAAGGGTCCCTGTATATGAAGCTAAGAAGGGAAATCTGAAAGAAGAAAAGGTATCCGAGGGCGACAACTATCCTTCTTCTCTCACCAAAGAGCCAAGCCAGATACAGGGTTATGTTAAAGGAGAGAACGATAATTACGTTAACGGGGTCCTTCGGAAAGAGGGGAACTATGGAAAGCTCTTTCCAGGTTATGTAATAAAGGATGTAGTTATAAGCAACTATTAAGAAAAGTAAGATGAAGGCTTCCCGCACACCTAAACGCTCTTAGATAACTCCACATACCTCTCAAGAACCTTGAGAGCCCTACCGCTGTCTATGGACTCCTTAGCTATCTCTAAAGCCTCCTTGAAATCCTTAGCTCTGCCCGCAACCATAATACCGAATATAGCGTTCAGAAGCACTATATCCCTGTGAGGTCCCTCATCTCCCCTCAGGACCGACAAAGCCACCTCCACGCTTTGGGAAGGAGAGGAAACCTTTACGCTTTCTAAGGGCTTCCTCTCTATTCCTACGTCTTCGGGAGAAAAGCTAAACTCCCTTATTCCCTCCTGACTTACCTCGGCTACGAGGGTCTCACTCTCAAGGCTGACCTCGTCCAGTCCTCCTTTTCCGTGAACCACGTAGGCTTTCTCGGTGCCCAGGTTCTTCAGAACCTGTGCGATTTTGGGAACGTAGCTCTCCGAGAAGACTCCCACCACCTGCCTCTTTACTCCCGCGGGATTCGTGAGGGGTCCGACGAGGTTAAAGATAGAACGCACTCCCACCTCTCTACGGGGTTTAACTACTCTCTTCATCGCCGGGTGGTAGAGGGGAGCGAATATAAAGCCGAATCCCACCTCCTCTATGAGCTTTGCAACCTGTTCGGGGGAGAGCTCTATCTTGGCTCCGAGGGCTTCTAAGAAGTCCGCACTTCCGCTTTTTGAGGAAACGGAGCGATTTCCGTGCTTTGCGACCTTTATCCCCGCTCCCGCAAGGACGAAACCTACAACGGTGGAGATGTTAAAGGTTCCGCTCCTGTCCCCTCCCGTTCCCGCGGTATCTACGAGGTTCTCTTTATCCTTAACCGGGACGGGAACTACCTTTTCCCTGAAGAACCTCACCGCTCCCGTTATCTCCTCCGGGGTCTCCCCCTTCATCTTCGTTCCCATGATGAAGGCACCTATCTGGGCGTCGGTAGCCTCTCCTTCCGTGAATTCCTTTAAGAGTTCGTATACCTCGCCTTCGGCGAGGTCTTTAAAATCAGAGAGTTTATTCAAGAGCTCTTTTACCTTTTCCATAATATCAAGTTTAATGGTTTTGACATATATTTTTGAGAATGGTAAAAAATACCGCAAACCTCGGAGAGCTTCGTTTCAATTTTGCGAAGAAATACTTCAAGGAGTTCATAGAAGAAAGAAGGGGAAGAATTGAGAAATTTTTACAACCGGAGGAAACTCCTGTTCTCCTTATGGACTTGGAAGGGGTTAAGAAGAAATACCTTCAAGTGAAGTATAACTTTCCCGAGTTTAACGTTTATTACGCTGTTAAGGCAAATGACGATGAAGGAGTGATTAAGGCTCTCGCGGAGGTGGGCTCTGGTTTTGAGATTGCTTCAACGGAGGAGTTAAAGAAGGTTCTTTCTGCGGGAGCGAGAGTGGAGAGAATCATCTCAAGCAATCCCGTTAAACCTCCGGAGTTTATAGATTTTGCCTACTCCGTGGGTGTAAGAACCTTTGCAATAGATAGCTTCGCTGAGGTGGATAAAATCGCGAGGATAGCTCCCCGCTCAAAGGTTTACGTGAGGCTTGCGGTTCCAAACGAGGGGAGTGACTGGCCCCTCTCAAGGAAGTTCGGAGTTAGCGTAGATAAGGCTCTGGAAATATTGGAATACGCCAGTAGTAGAGGGCTCGTCACCTACGGAATAACCTTTCACGTAGGCTCCCAGTGTAACAATCTCAGAAACTGGTTCATCGCTATAAAGCTTTCCGCGGAGCTCTGGGAAAGGGCGAGGGCAAAGGGCTTAAAACTCCAGATGCTAAACATAGGTGGAGGAATCCCAGTAAAGTATAACTACGAATCTCTAAGGGTTGAGGACATAGCCTACTACGTGAAAGGACTCCTAAGGAAATACTTTCCTGTTCAGCCCTACGAGCTCCAGATTGAGCCCGGTAGGGGAATAGTGGGAGACCAGGGGCTTATGGTTACACGGGTAATAGGGAAAGCGGAGAGGGGAGGAGAGAACTGGCTATACATTGACACGGGAGTTTTCAACGGACTTGCGGAAGCACTCGGGGGGATACGTTATCCCTTTTACTTGGAGCGGGAGGGAGAGCTCAAAGAATGGATTATAGGAGGAGTCTCGTGCGACAGCATGGATGTTGTAGCGAAAGGTGTCTTCCTTCCTGAGCCTGAAGTTGGGGATTATCTCTACATACTCTCCGCAGGAGCTTATACAACGGTTTACGCTTCCAACTTCAACGGATTTCCAAAACCGAAGGTAATAAACTTTTAATAAATGATTCTCATATACTCCTTCGGAGTGGCTTTTATCCTTTCCGCTTTAGTAAGTTTTATTGTGCTATTCTTTGTAGTTAAGTCTTCCCTGAATGTAGAGTTCGTCCCGAGGGTGGAGAAGGAAAAGGAGCGGATAAACGTAGCGGAAGTTGAAAATCTTATAAGAAGGTTTTTTGAAGGTGAGGAAATAGAGCAAAAACAAGCTGTTGAAGTGGATAAAACGAGAACTCTTCCACCGCCTACAGACTTAAAATTAAAAGGAATAATAATATCTGACACTCTAAAGGGTGCGATATTTGAAAATGGAAAGGAAAGGTTCATTGAAGAAGGTAAGGAGATAAAGGACTACACACTTAAAAGAGTTCTCCCGGAGGGAGTTCTCCTTTCCGCGGAAGGGAAGGAATACTTCTTGGAGTTTAAACCAAAAAAGTCCAAAGGAGTGATAACAAATCGTGGAGTAAGCACTTTTAGAAACTTTGGCTCTAAGGAGGTGGTCATAAGCAGGAGGGAAGTGGAGGCGATAACAAAGGACCCCGCAAAGATGTTCACCCAGATAAGGCTCGTTCCTTACGTAAAGGGAGGAAAAACGGAAGGATTTATCTTTGAGTGGGTAAAGCCTGGAAGTATCTTTTACA
>WFPV01000034.1 GCA_015487405.1 Aquifex sp.
AAATAGCTGTACTCAAGGGTGATGGAATAGGCCCCGAAATCGTAGAGCAAGCCCTGAGAGTTTTGGACAAGATAGCGGAAATTTATGGAGTAAAGTTTGAATATCAAGAGGGATTGATAGGCGGAATAGCCATAGACAAAACGGGAACTCCTCTCCCCGACGAGACCTTGGAGCTCTGTAAAAACTCCGATGCAATACTTCTGGGAGCGGTGGGGGGACCAAAGTGGGACAACCTCCCCACCGACAAAAGACCTGAGAAGGGACTTTTAAAAATCAGAAAGGAGCTTGACCTATACGCGAACTTAAGACCTGCAAAGGTTTGGGATTCTTTAATAGCGTCCTCTCCTCTAAAGGAAGATGTAGTTAAAGGAACGGACTTAATAGTCATAAGAGAGCTTACCTCCGGTATTTATTACGGAGAGCCGAGGGGAGTATTTGAAGAGAACGGCAAACGCTACGCGATAAACACAATGAAATACACCGAAGACGAGATTAGAAGGGTAGTGAGAAAAGCCTTTGAGATAGCTCAAAAGAGGAGAAAAAAGCTAACGAGCGTTGATAAAGCGAACGTCCTCGAAGTCAGCGCCCTCTGGAGAGAAATAGTAGAGGAAGAAAAGAAAAACTTCCCTGAAGTTGAGCTTGAACACCTTTACGTTGACAACTGCGCTATGCAACTCGTTAGAAGACCTACTACCTTTGACGTGATAGTCACGGGGAACATCTTCGGAGATATCTTATCCGACGAGGCGGGAGTTGTAGTCGGAAGTCTCGGAATGCTCCCTTCCGCAAGCATAGGGGATAGATACGCCCTTTACGAGCCTGTTCACGGTTCCGCCCCCGACATAGCGGGTCAAGGTATAGCAAACCCCATAGCCACCATACTTTCCGCCGCTATGATGCTCAAATACTCCTTTAATATGGACAAAGCTCATGGCCTTATAGAGAGAGCGATAGACGAAGCACTGAAGCAGGGATACAGAACACCGGACATATGGTCTGAAGGCACAACCAAAGTAGGCACAAAGGAGATGACCGACAAGATTTTAGAAAACATAGAGAGGCTCAAAGATGCCTATACTTAGTATTTTTCTCCTTTTGATTTCTATCACCTTCGGTTTAGTCCCTCAGGAGCTAAAGGAGTTTTTCAACAGGAGCGGATACGTAGTTCAAAAGGAAGATAAGAAGGTAATCCTTGACCTCGGAAAAGGAAAAGCCTTTCCCGGTGAGAAGTTTGTAGTGGAGAGGAAGGGAAAGCCTATAGTCCATCCCGTCACAAAGAAGGTTATAGGCTACCAAAGGGAAGAAACCGGAAAGGTTGAAATCAGCCGAGTGGAGGAAAACTTTTCTGAAGCAAGAATTTTAGAAGATAAGGGAATAAAGGCAGGAGATAGCGTAAGACTTCTCGTTGATAGCGTTTGTTTTGTCGGAAGAGAAGAGGGATTCTACTCTTTGAGCGAGTTTATTCCGAACCTAAGGAAAGGTGAGGATTGCCAATACGTTATAAAGGAACTTAAGGACGGATACGGTGTCAGCTTTCTCGGAAAGCCAGTAGCCTTCTTTGAAAAACCGGTAGGTGAGCTTCTCAAGCGAGAGGCCCATTTTGAAGACTTTGTCCTGAAGGCTAAGTTTTTAAGAGCCTTTGAAGCTATTCCCCTGGGAGCGGATATCTGTAAGCTTTTCGGCGGAGAGAAGGACTACCTAATCGTCCTTTTCTCAGGTTATCTCAAGGTATACGAGATGGTAGGCTCAGACCTCGTGGAGGTAATTAAATACTCCCTTCCTCCCGGTGAGCCGGTTGGCGTTCAGTGCTACACTCCGGAGGAAGGAAAAGCTGGTGTTCTGTTCGTGAACATTATCAGCGGGGGAGCGGCAAGCTCAGCTGTCTTAAAGCCCGCGGGGAACAGTTTAGTAATCGTGGCGAAGAACCTGCCTTATATATTTAACATTCTTGACAAAGACAATCCCAAAGATTCTCTTTACGGACAAGAGTTTAACGAAAAGAGCTTCTGGGGAGAGGTTTACCACTTCGTCTATAAAGATGGAGAAATCGTAAAAGGTGGGAAAGCTAACTTTCCTGAAGAGTTCAGAATAGACGGAGCGGCTAAGAAAGGAAACATTCTCGTTTTTGTTGATAATCTAAAAAGATTGAGAGTTTACGTAGGAAATAAGGAAGTTGTTACCGAGGACGGTTTTGGTCCCTCCTACACGGTAGCTACGATTCCTGGCATTTATGAATACGACGAAGGTAAATACTCTTTCTTCGTGAAACCAGCCTTTACGGAAATCTTGAAAAACATTCTCCCTTTAGTGGCTCGTAACAAGACGAGCAGCATCTTTGAGATAGTCGGCTTTACCAAGTTCACCCACGGCGAGCTATGGACTGTAATCAAAAAGGACGAAAAATACTACGAGCCTCTAAAGATAAGGGGAAGAAGGTTTGAAGAAGCTATACAGGCAATAGTTAAGGATAGCAAAGGAAACATTTACGTAATAACGGGAACGAAGGGGACGATACCGCTTCAGAATAGGGGAGACGTATTTCTCGTAGAGATTAACCCCCTTTAACGGGTTTGGGTTCGCTTACCAATGCTATCCTGAAAACATCGTCCAAGTTGGACACAAAGTGTAGCGTCATCTTTTCTCTTACGTACTCGGGAAGTTCCTCTAATACTTCGTCCTTATTCTTTTCGGGAAGTATCACTTCATAGATTTCCGCCCTCTTTGCCGCAAGAATCTTTTCCTTGAGCCCTCCCACGGGGAGAACTCTACCTCTTAGGGTAATCTCTCCCGTCATAGCTACGTCCATCCTGACGGGAATGTTGGTAAAGAGCGAAAGCAGTGCTGTAGCTATCGCCACTCCCGCAGAGGGTCCGTCCTTCGGAACAGCTCCCTCGGGAACGTGAATGTGGATGTCTACCTCGGAGAAGATATCGGGATTTATACCAAAGTCCTCAGCCTTTGAACGTATGTAAGAGAGTGCTGCCTGAGCGCTCTCCTTCATTATGTCTCCGAGAGAACCAGTCAGGACGAGGGAGCCCTTTCCTTTCATCTTTGTAGCTTCTATGAACATTATCTCTCCGCCCACCTCTGTCCACGCGAGACCTGTAGCCACTCCTACGAGGGGTTTCTTTTCCTTTTCGGGTCTGTATCTGGGAACCCCAAGAAGTTTCCTTACGAGCTCGGGAGTGACCTTGAAGGGTCCCTGCTCTCCCTGTAGTTTCTTAACCGCGAGCTTTCTGAGGACTGCGGATATCTGTCTTTGTAAGTTTCTCACACCCGCTTCGCGGGTGTATCCTCTTATTATTTCTAAAA
>WFPV01000035.1 GCA_015487405.1 Aquifex sp.
AGTCTAACCATTACCTCTCCCCAAGGAAGAACGTCTAACTTCTCACCTTTTAGGTCTCTTGGCTCTACTACGGGTTGTCTTATGGCGTCAACGGGTCCGGAAGCTACGGAAGGCGGTCTGTCAAGCAGAGATAGTGCGAACCACTGTTCTAGGTA
Organism: Aquifex sp.; assembly: GCA_015487405.1. Taxonomy (GTDB): domain Bacteria; phylum Aquificota; class Aquificia; order Aquificales; family Aquificaceae; genus Aquifex. The sequence goes on from WFPV01000035.1 coordinate 156, forward strand.
GGTAGCGTCTGGAAGAACGAGGTCAGAGTAAGCAACCTGTTCGCTGTAGAAGGCATCTATGGTGATAATTTTGGGGATTATGTAATTCCCGCTCGCATCTTTGGCGGTTAGAGCTTCAAGTATGTAGGGAATATTCTGAGAGGAGTTCCAAGCCATGTTAGCCATGTAAATGATGAGCACCTCTATGTCGTAGGGGTCTCTCTGGTAGGCTGAGGGAATAACATTCTGAATGAGTCCGTGAGCGGCTATGGGGAACTCCCAGCTGTAAGCCTTATCTATCCTTAAAGGATTTCCTTTTTCGTCAACAAGGAGGTCATCGGGGCTTTGAGGAATTCCGAGGTGAGGTCCGTATGGTTTTCCAAACTTTAGCTCATCAAGTGACTTAATCTTCTTGGGCTTCGGTAGGTCTTCTATGTGTTTGGGATAGGGAGGCTTTGCGAGGTGTCCGCCGGGTCTGTCTATGCATCCTAAGAGCATCATTAGGACAAATACTGCCCTCGCGGTCTGGTATCCGTTGGAGTGAGAAGCGATTCCCCTCATTATGTGGAAGGAAACAGGTCTTCCCACCATCTTCTTGTGCTTTCTTCCCCAAACGTCAGTCCACTCTATTGGAAGCTCTATAGGCTCGTAGAGAGCGGTGACTCCGAGCTCTTTCGCTATTCTCTCTATTGTTTCCGCGGGGATTCCCGTAATTTTTGATACCTTTTCGGAAGTGTAGTCCTTAACGAGCCTTTCTGCAAATATATCAAAGGCAGGTCTTACTTTATACCCTTCGGGTGTTTCAAACTCGCCTATAAACGCAGGGTCTAAGTTGTCGGGAACTATCCTGTCCGCAGGCTGGAAGGTTCCGCTCTTCTTGTCAAATACCATAGGCTTTCCTTCTTCATTCCTGTAAAAGAGCCTGTCCTTAGGCGTTCCGGGTGCCTGTATTACGAGCCATGGAGCGTTGGTGTATTCCTTTAAGAACTCCCAATCTATGAGGTTGTATTTAAAGAGAACGTGGGCAAGTCCAAGGATGAAAGCCCCGTCAGTTCCTGGTTTTATGGGAACCCACTCGTCTGCAATAGCTCCGTAGCTCCACCTGACGGGATTTACGAATACGAACTTTCCTCCCCTTCTCTTTAGCTCCTGTATTCCGAGCTTGAAGGGATTTGAGGCGTGGTCCTCAGCCACCCCAATCATCATGAAGTATTTGGTGTGTTCAAAGTCCGGGTCACCGAACTCCCAGAAGGAGTATCCTACGGACATTAATCCAGCGGCAGCTACGTTAACCGAACAGAATCCTCCGTGAGCCGCCCAGTTTATCGTTCCAATCTGTCCTGCAAACCACCCGTTTATAGCCTGCATCTGGTCTCTCCCGGTGAAGAAGGCAACCTTAGCGGGATTCTTTTCCGCCGCTTCCCTTATCCATTTTGCCGCTATCTCAAGAGCTTCGTCCCACTCTATTTCCTTAAACTGTCCAGAACCTCTCGGTCCTACTCTGAGGAGAGGCTTTCTGAGCCTTGCGGGAGAGTATTCCTTCATTATTCCCGAAGAACCCTTAGCGCATAAAACACCTTTATTTAAGGGGTGGTCATCGTTTCCCTTTATGTAAGTAACCCTTCCATTTCTAACGTAAACCTCTATACCACAACGACAAGCGCACATATAACAGGTGCTGTAATACTTTTTTTCATAAAAACTTCCACCAATTTCCATAGCCAAATCCTCCTGAAGGAGCCTTGTTTTAAAAGAATAGCTCCTTTAGGATAACCTGTAAAACTCAAATTCCTTAAGACTTTATAAGCCAAACTTATAAGAGCTATAAGCAAGTAAAGACTAACCAACTCTCCTGGTAAGATATTAAGAGTCTTATGAGAAAGTATATACTTCTGATTTTCTTAGCGTTCCTTTCAATGCTTCCAAACACCAATTTTTATTCTTTCAGAGGAGAGGAAGCTACACGTGCAATAGTAGCTTTTGAGATGTCCCACGGAGGAAATTACTTCCAGCCCACAATCTTAGGAGAAAACTATTATAACAAGCCACCGTTATTTAACTGGTTAATTATTACTTCTTCACAAGTTCTTGGCTGGGACACAATAACTGCAAGGGCAGTAAGTTTATTTTTCACCTTAGCAAATACATTTCTCGTATCGTTATTCACTTACAGGTTGTTCAAAAACTTAGAAATCTCTTTACTTAGCGGATTAATCTTTATTACCTTCGGTGATGTTTTATACTGGTATGGCTGGCTTGCGGAAATTGATATAACGTTAACTTTTTCTGTGTTTTTGCTTTTTATAACGATTTTTGAATACTACAAAACTGAAAAGAAGGTTTACGCTGTTTTTTCAGGTTTTATCTCAGGGCTAATCTTTATGCTAAAAGGATTTCCCGCATTTGCCTTTTATGGACTCAGTCTAATAGCTTTATCACTTTTCAAGAAATATATTTTCTTAATTTTTAAGAGGGAATTTATTTTTTCACACATAATCTTCATTACAACATCTTTTGTGTGGCTCATTTTCTCAGATAATCCTACCGCATACGTAACAAGGCTATGGGAAGAAAGCTTTTCAAGAGTTGAAAGTTCATCAGATTTCAAAAAATTTCTTTTTCATCTTATAACTTATCCTTTACTGCATATAAAACAATTACTTCCTTCTTCTTTATTCTTAATTTACATTCTCTTAAACAGAAAACTTAAAGTCTCATTAAATGAAGATTTAAAATTTTTGCTTCTTTTAATTGGTTTTAACTACCTTCCTTATATACTTTCAGCAACAAGTCAAGGGAGATATGTCCTACCATTATTTCCTGTAGTAGCTATTCTTACCGGTTTCGTTATTTATAACTTTTCAAATGAAAAATTAAAAAAGGCTTTGCTTATTTCATTCATCGTGGTTATAGCTTTTAGATTCGCCTTTGGCACTTTTTATTTGCCTTATCTTGAAGAAAGGAGAGGATTTCCGAAACGAAGCGCTTACGAGGTAGCTCAGTTAATCAGAGGACATACTACTGCTTGCAATTGTGATAAAAACTTTTG
>WFPV01000036.1 GCA_015487405.1 Aquifex sp.
ACAGAGGTATTTCTATTAAAATAAAATCTCATGTCACAAAATAAAGAGGTAGTGTTAAAATTTTTATTAGTTTTATACGGTTTAAGTTTATCTATACAGGATAGTATCTTCTTAGTAGCATACATTTTACTCACTTTGTATTACTTAATATTCTTTTATAAAGATTATGTAAGAAATATCAAATTTTATAAATTTGATATTTTTCCTATAAGCCTAACTATCTGGAGAATAATAAATGGCTTTTTGAAGGCAAATAACAAATCTATAGTTTTACAGAAAGCTTTCAAATTTCTATTTGATATTTCTCCTATATTTGTATTTAGAAGCAAACTTCTTTTTAAGTATTCACAGGTTTTTATAAATACGTTTATTACCTTTCTAACTATCATAACTATATTAGCAACTTTATCTAAGATTTTTGGAATATACGAACATATATTTTTTAAAGGTGGAGATTTGGTTTTTAAACATAAAAATCATATAAAATCCGGAACAATATGGAGTATAGCTGCATTAGTATCTCTAAGTTTAGGATTATTTATCTCAAGGATTTACCTATTTCTTTTTGTTATTCTTGGTTATGGATTACTACTTACTGAGTCTAGGAGTTATTACTTAGGCTTTTTTACATCTATAGGATTTTTGATGCTTATTTTATTTCTAAAATATAGTGAAAATAGAAAAAAACATTTAACGTTAACACTTTTACCTTTAACTATAACAATCTTATTTTTATACCTTATTCCAAGTGTGAAAGAGAGATTCCTTAGTATTTTCACCAAATTGAATACTGATGGTAGTATCAAATGCCGCTTAATTATGTGGGAAGAAGGCTTAAAAGCTTTTTTAGAAAATCCTATTATGGGAATAGGTTATACAAACTGGAAAGAGTTTTTTGAACATCCACATTGTCCTGATTACCACGCCCACAACGTGTATATTCACGAGCTCACTGAAACAGGAATAATAGGTTTATTATTGTTAATAGGTTTTCTATTAAGCTTGTTTGCATATCTTTTTAAGAACTTTTTAAAGATACAATTTACAAATAAATATAATGAATCTATTGCTTTAAGTGCAATATTAGTTCTTGTAAATGTATCCGTTGGGGCCTTTTTTGAACCTGCCTTTGTAAAAACTGCCGTTTTGTTACCAAGTCTTACTATTATAGGCTTGGGCTTAATAGCTATGGAGAATGAGAAAGAGTAAACGAACTCACCATTTCAACTCATTTCCCTTTGCATAAGTTTGTGGTTTTCTTTGGAAGAAGTCCGTTTTAGTGTTGTTTATTTTTCTGAACTCATCTATCCACTTCATTGGGTTCTCAGTAATTTCAGGATAAAGAGGTTCAAAACCTATCTGAGTAATTCTAAGGTTCCCAAGATACTTTATGTATCTTTCAATTAGTGTATCGTTTATTCCGAGAATCTGGTTCTGTGTAACGTATTGTCCCCACTTTATCTCTTCGTTTACCGCATACTTAAAGTATTCCCTTATCCAGTTCTTTATCTCAGGCGTAAAGAGCTCGGGATTTTCCTTCTGGAGGGTGAGGATTATATTTCTGAAAAGTGTCACGTGGGTGAGTTCATCTCTGTTTATATACTTAATTTGTTGAACTGTGTTAGTCATCTTCCCTTGTCTTCCTAAGGTATAGAAGAAGGCAAAGCCTGAATAGAAGTAAAGGCTTTCTAAGATATAGTTCCCTATTACTGCCTTTATAAAGTTTTCCTCGGTAGGTTTTCTTATAAATTCGTTATAAATTTCCGCGACTACTTTATTTCTTTCAAGGAGTTTATCGTCTTCCCTCCAGTAGTTGTAAACTTCATCAGCCTTTATAGGGTCAACAACACTCTCAAGGATGAATTGGTAGGAGTATGCGTGGATGCTTTCCTGAAACTCCTGAGCAGTTATCGCCATCTCCACCTCAGGAGCGGTTATCATTCTCCCAAAATCCTTTAACATATCTACCTGGAAACTGTCTAAGGCTATTAGGAAGGAAAGAACGAGCTCGTATGCTCTCTTTTCGTAGTCTGAAAGAACGGTTTCATACTGCTTCTTATCTTCAAGCATCTGTATCTCTTCGGGGATCCAGAAGTTGGTAAAGCCCATGGTCTTGTAGAGATCGAAAGCCCAGTTATACTTTATCTCGTTGAGTTCCAGTATGTTAGTTGGATTTCCTTTAATGATTCTTCTTTTGGAAGCCTCTCTGTCTCCCTCTGGATTGAAAATGAGTTTCCTGGAAAGCTCTACATCTTTTTTTATCATTGCGTTCCTCCTGAGGAGTAAGTGAAGTATAATATAAAAGTAAACAGAATTTTGGAATCTTGTCAAGATAAAAATTTAAAATTTTAGCGATTTTTAAAATAATTTATAGAATTTTACACCTATTTTTATGTTACATTTTTCTACGAACCAAGAAAATTCCATCCCTAACTGTGAGTAAAACCTTATCGACTCTCGGATCTTCCTTAATCATTTCGTTCATTTGAGCTATAGCTTTCGAGCGATTATCAGGGGGTTCAAGGACTTTCCCTTCCCAAAGAGCGTTATCTATAGCGATTATGCCACCTTTTTTAACTAATTTAACACATTTTTCGTAATAAAATGGGTACGCGGACTTGTCCGCGTCTATAAAAATAACATCAAAACTTTCCTCTTCAAATTCTTCTAAAAGGTTCTTCGCATCACCAACGAGGAGTTTAATCTTATTTCCCCAAGGGGCTCTTTCTATAAAGCTTTTTGCCATATCAGCGTATTCGGGATTTATTTCTATAGTTATTAGCTCCCCCTCTTCGGGAAGTCCCTGAGCCATCATAAGGGCGGAAAAGCCGGTAAACGTTCCTATCTCTAAAACTCTTTTTGCTCCTGAAATCTCAACGAGCATTTTAAGGAAATTTCCTTCCACCCTTCCGGTAAGCATTTGGGGGAGGTCCGTGTTTTTGTAAGTAAACTCTATGAGTTCCTCAAGAAGAGGATGGAGGGAAGAGGAGTGCTCCTCGGCATACTGCTCTATTTCTTCAGGGCATATGAAAGCCATCAGTTAAACACCCTTACTATGTTGTAGTAGGTATCCCTTTGAGCGGGGATAAAGCCTGCGGATTTTATAGCTTTTACCATGTCCTCAACCTTGGGAATTCTAACCTTGAAATTTGTAGAGGATATAACGTTTTCCTCTATCATCACAGAACCGAGGTCGTTAGCTCCGAAGTGTAGTCCAACCATTCCTATCTGCATGGTTTGAGTAACGTGTGAGGACTGGATGTTCTTTATATTGTCCAGGTAAATACGCGATAG
>WFPV01000037.1 GCA_015487405.1 Aquifex sp.
ATACATAAATATGGATATGTATTGAGGAATATGCTAATAGTGTCGGATGGAAATAGTTGGTATCCCATTTTCATGTTTGCGCAAGATAGTACACGGGTTGTGTATAAATTTTATCTTGACAGGGTAAGAGTTAAACCGAAGACAGAAGAAATAAGAAAATGGAAAGAGGAAGAATTTATAGGTATGACAGTTAAAGACACTTTAGGCGATAAACAAGAAGGTTATATAGTAAAGGTTTTAAAGAAATATAATGATAACTTTCCTAAGTTGGTAATGGTTAAATGGGAAGGTAAAATCTCAATAGAGCTTATTATCCATCCGAAAGAAGATGAATTATTAATGGAAAATGTAAAATTCTTTTGTCCAAAATGTTATGAAGAACTTATAGAACCATACGATCCATTAGGAAACAATATATGTAATTCCTGCGGACAAAAGCTGTGGATAAATTTAGATACAATCCCTATAATACAAGAGCCTAAAGAAATATCAGAAATTGTAGAAGAGATAGAAAGTGATGAGTACTATATAGGACAAGCTCTGAATATAAAAGACATTAAAGAAAGGAAAATGTCATCATCAAGTAAATTTTTATCTTTGGATAGGATTAATTGGGGAGCTTCACCTGGAGCGAGAAAACTTATTATTGGCGAGTATTTTACAAAAATGCGTCTCTACAGGATAGATCAACCACTTGTTGCCCAATATTTAACTTTATTAAGAAAATCCAAGAATATGAGTATGAAAGAAGTTATAAATAAATTTCCTAAGGAATATTGCCATACTATTGGTCATTGGTTTAGAAAAGATTTCGGGGGATCTATCCCAATACCACAAGATATTGAATTAATAGAAAAAGTCTTTAATATACAAGATACATTATTGAAGATATTAAAAAGAACTGCATTAAAATTTCAAACAGTTAAATCCTCGGTTAAAGGTAAAAACCCTGGGGATTACATAAAAAATAAAAGTGGGGAAGATATAGTTGAATTCCTTAAATTGTTATATATTCCACCCAATGTATATAAGAATAAAGTTCATAAAATAAATAAAAAAGAGAAAGATAAAAACATTCTAATTAATATAAGGTAATTGAAAAAGTAGAGCGCCCTGCAATATTTTACAATCGAGGATGTTAAATTTTTCAAGCAAGATAACCACTCCGAGGGAGAGGATAGAATTGAGATATGAACATCCTAAGCATTGTAATAGATATACTTGATAAAGTTTACCACTGGCATAGAGTTCCTCCAAGTGTTAAGGCAAAGGCAGTCCTGCTCTACTTCAGGAGTATGTCTCTAAGAGACGTTCAGAAATACCTCTCAGACGAAGGCTACAGCGTAAGCATAGAAGCGATCAGGAAATGGTTCCATTCGGTGGACAGTATACTCAAAGCCCTATACACTTATGCACTATGGGTGTATGTGGATGAGACGAAGATAAAAAAGCGAAGGAAATTCTACTATCTGTGGCTTGCGGTGGACGAGGGAGGCAGACCTGTATATGCAAGTCTGACAGCCAGGAGGGACTCATGGACAGCTCAGGTGGTACTAAGTAGCAAGGACTGATAAGGGTCCATAGTATGTGAGCGCTGTCAGGAAGCTCTCATTAAAGTGGGTTCACGAGACCTTTGGTAAGAGGAATGTGGTAGAGAGATGGTTCTTCCCGATAAAGCACAGGCTAAGGAGGTTCTACAAGAGGTTTCCTTGGGACGCCAAGTATGAGACTATTTGGAGCTGGCTGGCGTCTTTTATTACCCTCTATACTCTACTGGAGGTTAAAAGTTGACATAGTCTTCTTACATTACAGTTTACTTAATTCTTGTGTAGAGTAAGACGCTAACTGAAATCCCGCTCTATGAGATTATGGAAGTTCAACGTTCCAATTTTTTAACCGTATCACTATCCTTTCCACTAAGGAGTCGCTGAAAGCTCTTGAGAAATGATTTGTTAAAATTACTCCAAAACTTTTACTTTTATGTTCAAAGACAAGCAAATTGTCTTCAATATTATAGTGAAAACGATCTGGGTTGTATAACTGTAAAGCGAGTATGAAATCTTCAAAGCAAGATCTCCCATAGCAGACGACCGCCTTTACGTTGCTGTTTTCAACAAATTCTCTTATCTTTGGAAATCTCTCTGCTCTTACTTTAGCTTTATAGATCTCTCTATATTTAAGAACTTCTCCATACAGTTCTATAATCTTATTATCAAACTTCTTACTTAATTCTTCTTTACCTATAGGAAAGAGGTTTATATTTGCAACTCTGCTTCCTTTACGAAAAAGTTTCTTTTTACAATAATCTTCCCATGTTTTCTGGTTCTTTTTATATTCTTCACTCAAGTAAACTCATATTTTAGCAATAGGAATGCTATAGCGATCGCAATTATAAGTTTCTTCATCCTCTACAGGCTTTATAGTTATGCCTTTCAACTGTTGAATATCTTCGGTTTTTTCATACGATTTAGCTTCTTCAATTCCCATAAACAGAAGAATCGGATAGGGATCTCCCCACCCCAGATGGTTAAGCAGTATTTCAAATTCTTCTTTATAGAAAGTCATCAGGGACTATTATAATGGACTATTATAGAGGATGTCAGCTTTTTCAAAAAGCCCGTTGGAAAAATACCCTGAGGCTTAAGAGAAAACCAAAAGAACCTCTGATATACCCTCAAAAGATTAAAACACAATAAAAGGAACTTGTACAAAAGGATTAGATTGTAAAGAGCAAACCTTGCAAGAACATACAAACTAGCGGTATGAAAATCCCTAACCCTATCCCTATCCCCAAACCTGTTCCTCACTATCCCTATAACCTGCTCCACCCTAAACCTGTTCCTCTTATATACCTTAAAAAATTTCGTGAAAATGTTGTTTTCCCACTTCCATTTTTACCGAATACTATAACTACATCTTTTAAACCATCAACGTTAATATCTTTCAATCTTCCCACATTCTTGATCTGTATCCTCTTAAACATATTTCCCCCA
>WFPV01000038.1 GCA_015487405.1 Aquifex sp.
AAATGAAAAAATGAGAGTTGATGACTTAAAGAACTATAAATCATTTCTCACTCGGTTGTTTGAAAATAGGAGAAAGGTCCTCAGAAAGAAAATTGACCAGAGTATATTAGAAAAGGCGGAGATAAATCCGAATGCACGCGTTGAAGAACTAAAGCTGGAGGATTTCTTTAAACTATACGAGCTTAGCAGACAATCCTAATCAAATATACGAGCCAGTATTTCTTTCTTTCCCTTCTTTTCCTTAGCTGAACTGATTACTATAGCACCTTCTCCTACAAACTTCTTAACTTTTTTCAGTGTTTCCGACAGCTCTTTTTGAGAAGCCTTATCACTCTTTGTTAGAACTATCGTAAAAGGTATCCCGTAATACTCAAACCACTCCACCATCTGCTCGTCCAAAGGCTGAGGTCCCACCACGCTGTCAATCAATAAGAAAGCCATCTTTATATTCTCTTTCCTTTCTTGAAAGTAGTTCTCCATCATTTCTTTCCACTCTTCTCTTTCCTTTTTACTCACTTTTGCGTATCCATATCCCGGAACGTCTACAAGGTAAACCTTGTTATCAAGTAAAAAGTAATTAACCTTCCTCGTTCTTCCAGGTTCTTTGCTTACTCTCGCTACGTTGCTCCCTGCAATCATGTTTATCAGAGAGGATTTTCCTACGTTTGACCTCCCAACGAACACCACCTCTGGATAGTCAGGGGGAGGGAAATCCCTCGTGTAGGAGCCTAAAAACTTAACCTTCATAGGAAAGATTTTATTAAGATAAAAGGTCTTTTTCTGTCGTCTTAAATAGCTTAGAGAAGGCTTTTCCAGAAAGAATATCCTTCGCAGGCGGTGTAATCTTTATAAGGAACTTCACCAAAGCTTCTCTTTTAAACTTTTCCCTTGGTTTAGTTCTTTTAAATTTTATTGAATATCCCTTTTTAAATCTTTCAAGTTTAGCTTTCTTGTATTGCTCTTCTACTTTGTTAAGGCTCAGGACTATTTCTTTCTTCATTTTTGCCTCCATTTAAAAAACCTATTTCTGTCAAGGGGAGATTTTCCTTCTTAGCTCTTTCAATTAGATAACTTAAATCTATCTCATCTTTATACTTTTCAAATAGATACCTCGCAATTTCGCAATCAGTTTCGCTTTTCCAAAATATACAAGCATTTAGTCTATCCACTATCAAGTCTTCTATTCCTATGACCTTAATTTCAGTATCAAGTTCCGGAATTTTTATTGTTCTAATTTTTTCATAGCTTCCGGCAAGAGCATCGTCAGGTATATCAACGAATATTCCCAATTCTTCAGAAATGAGTAACCTTCCCACCTCCTTAAATAAGCCTGTGGATAGCAAAACATTTCTTATCCCATCTCTATTTTGAGCCACCAAATCTATATCTCCGGATACATAATATCCGAAGGTATACACTTCAACTGCACTACCACCAACGAGAATAGGGAATGTTTTTATTCCAGCTTCTTTCAGCTTTCTGTTCAACCAAGCCATAAATAAAAGTAATTTTTTTAACGCGTTTGTCTCTTCTTTTATCTTCCTTATTAGTTCCTCCACTATTACTAAAATCTATATCTCCCTTTACAATCCTTTCTTATGGAGCAGCTCAAGGCAAAACTCTCAAGGCTTTTCCCCTTAGCTATCACCCTCTCTATGTGGCTCATCATAGGGATAGAGGTTCTTGGACTCTTTTATGACATCTTTTCCCAGATACAAGAGAAAGGTATTTTCCACGTTGAGGCCCATAAGATAGTTGTGGAAATCCTAAACATTCTCATAATTTACGAGCTCTTCACCACACTACTCGTTGCCTTTGAGGAACGCAAAATAAAGCTTTCACTCATCCTAGATACAGCCCTCATATTCGTTATTCGGGAACTACTCATTATCATCTTTTCCTACAAAAATATATCCGTGGAGACTGGATTCTCTTACTTCCTTGTGATAAGCGTTCTTGGAGGACTCAGGCTTCTCTCCCGGAGGTTCGGATTAGAATGAGGAAGGTTTTTATTATCTTTTTGGTTTTAATTACCTGCGGTGGCTTAATTTATCTTTACCTAAATAAAAACTCCTACCAGGTTTACACGGTTAAGCGTGAGCTCCTCGTAAAATCCGTTTACGCCACAGGTGTGGTCAAAAAAGGAGACGAGATAGAGGCAAAATCCCAGGTTGCGGGATACGTGGAAAAGATACTCAAGGATACGGGAGAGTCTGTTAAGAAGGGGGAGCTCCTCGCGGTTATAGAGAATGAACCCCTAAAGGAAGAGATAAAACAGGTAGAAGAAAAGATAAAGAGAATATCCGAAAAACTAAAGCCAAGCTCTTCCTTTAGAAGGAGCTATATCCAAAGAATAAAAGCTCAAGAAGAAAAAGTAAAGCTTTTAAAAGCCAAGCTAAAGAGAAGGAAAAGTCTCTACGAAAGGGAGCTTATTTCTAAGGAAGCCTACGAGGAATTAAAGACCCAATACGAAAGCGAACTTTACAGCTTAAGGGCTCTAAAGGAGGAATATAAGAAAACTCTCAAGGATTTAGAAAACGAGCTCAAGGTTCTCCAAAAGAAGAGGGAATATCTGCTAAAGGAATACAAAAAATACCAAATAAGGAGTCCCATAGACGGAGTTATCCTGAAGAGAAACGCTGAAGTTGGAGACTACGTGAACACTTTCATGGAGACAAAACCCCTGTTCGTGATAGGAGAGAGGGGAAAGACGAAGACTCTCATAGAGATTGACGAGGAATACGCACCCCTCGTAAAAGAGGGACAGAAGGTTCTCGTGAAGCTGGAAGGCTATCCCGATAAGGTTTTCGTAGGAAAGGTTAAAAAGGTTTACGGAAAGATAGACGAGAGGAAGAAGACGCTAACCGCGGAGTTGGAGGTCAATTACGACGTTGAGCCTATTTCGGGAATGAGTGCTGAGGCGAATGTAATTATTGAAGAAAGGAAGGCTTTAGCAATTCCCGTAAAGACGGTAAAGGAAGGTTATGTTATTCTCCTGAAGGGGACCAAGAAAGTCAAGAGAAAGGTTCAGCTTGGTGAGAGGTTCGGTGATTTTGTGGAGGTTCGCAGCGGGCTTAAGGAAGGGGATAAAATCCTTATAGAGGAGTGATATGGGAATAAAAATCCTAATTACCGGCGAGCCCGGTGTGGGAAAAACGACGCTCGTTAAAAAGCTCATTGAGAGGCTCGGGGACCGAGCTATAGGCTTTTGGACCGAAGAGGTCAGAGACCCCGAAACGAAGAAAAGAACCGGTTTCAGGATTTACACTACCGAAGGTAAAAAGAAGATTTTCTCTTCAAAGTTCTTCACCTCAAAGAAACTCGTCGGCTCCTACGGCGTAAATGTTGACTACTTTGAAGAACTTGCCATTCCTATCTTAGAAAAGGCAATAAGAGAAGCTAAAAAGGATAAAAGAAAAGTCATCGTAATAGACGAGATAGGCAAGATGGAGCTTTTTTCCAAAAAGTTCAGGGAGCTAGTGAGACAGATAATGCACGACCCGACTCTCAACGTGGTTGCGACGATTCCTATAAGGGATGTCCATCCCGTCGTCAGGGAGATAAGAAGGCTTCCGGGAGCGGTTCTCATTGA
>WFPV01000039.1 GCA_015487405.1 Aquifex sp.
CTCGGAGCTGTCCACCCCCGAAGTGTAGGCTTCACAAATATACTCATATCCAGCCAAAGGTATTTAAGCTCTTTGCCATGTTTTTCTTTTAGCCATTTTCTTAGCTCCTTTATATGCTTGGTTGAAGAGTTTTCCAGAATGGTAAGTGAGGAAGCCTAAAGCGATTTGGTATTCTGCAGGAATACCGGTTAGGGCTCTTGAGAAACATTTTAGAGGTTTTGGCATTAGGGCTACCTTTTAAGGAAAATTTTAAAACTGCTTACGCAGGTGGGTTTCTGTGTACGCACTTTAGATATGAGGTTTTAGTCCGAAAGTTTTCTATAAATTTAAAAGTTGAGGTAAAAGGATGGCAAACCTTCCCTACGAGGTTTTCAGAGAACTGGAGGAAAGCTTAGGAAAGGAAAAGGCGGAAAGATTAACTAAAGCCTTTGAAAAATAATTTGAAACTCAAAAGGAAGAGCTAAAGGATCAGTTAAAAGATGAAATGCGAGTTAGCCACTAAAGAGGATATAGAACTACTTAAAACCGAAATTCGTAGACTGGAACAGATTATAGACCTAAAACTAAAACTCTGGTCCTTAATTCTTATAGCTCTCATACTTTTTACCAACAGAGGAACCCTCGAGGGGTTCCTAAAGTTGATAGGTTGATTAAAGTAAAAACAAATTTCCAAAGAATTTAACAGGTGAATTAACACTAACCTACTGATAGATTAATTCTCTGATGAAGAAGAGCTTGAAAGTTGAGGGAATGTCTTGCGTAAACTGTGCCCGTGCAATAGAGATAACCCTGAAAAAGACCGAAGGTATCAAGAGCGTAAAAGTTTCCTTTGAGCTCGGAAAGGTGGAGGTGGATTACGACGAAGGCAAGATATCCGAAGAAGAGATTATCAGAAAGATAGAGGAGCTCGGTTATAAAGTGGTTCAGGAAAAAGGAAAAACTGAAGAGCTACTCCTACTCTTTAGCGGAACTTCTTCCATTTTCATACTCATTACGATGTTTTTCAGCTTTCCGCTAAAATTCGAACTCCAGCTTCTACTTTCTACACTGGTTCAGTTCACCGCAGGTATGAAGTTTTACAGGGGAGCGATATCCACTTTAAAACAAGGCGTTGCAGGGATGGACGTTCTGGTCAGCCTCGGGACCACGGGAGCCTACCTTTACAGTCTCCTTTCCTACCTAAAGCTCATTCCCGGATATCCGATGTTTGAAACGAACATCTTTCTCATAACCTTCGTCAGACTCGGAAAATACATAGAGGAAAAAGCACGGGAAAGAGCGGTAAAAGGCTTAAAAGAAGTTTTTACCCTCTCCTTTAAAAAGGTAAAGGTTCTGGAGGGAGAAAAAGAGATTGAAAAAGAGGTTAGGGAAGTCTTCAAAGGGGAAAAAGTAATATACAGAACGGGGGAGCAGATACTCCTGGACGGAGTAGTATTAGAGGGAGAGGCTCTCGTAAACGAGGCTATAATCACGGGAGAAAGCCTTCCCGTAAAAAAGAAACCGGGAGATAAAGTAATTTCAGGCTCACTCGTGGAAAACGGCTACCTTATCACAAAGGTAGAAAAACCTTTCTCGAGCTCTTACATAAACCAAATAAAAAGGCTCATAGAAGAAGCCCTTCACGAGAAGCCCGCAATTCATAGGCTATCGGACAGAGTTTCCCACTACTTCGTTCAGTTCGTGGTTTTAATATCTCTAATTACCTTCGGTGTTTGGTATTTTACGACCGGTGAGCTCCAGAAGGCGGTTCTCTTTTCTCTATCGGTGCTTGTGGTTTCCTGTCCCTGCGCTTTCGGGATAGCCGTTCCCCTCGCAGTTGCGGTAGGCATTTACAAGGCTCTCAAGAAAGGAATACTTCTAAAGAAACCCTCCGTTTTTGAACTTGTTCCCAAACTTCAGGTGCTCGTTTTTGATAAGACCGGAACGCTTACCGAAGGCAAGCTCAAGGTTGAAGAGCTGAAGGTGGAAGACAAATACCTACCGGTAATTTACGCTATGGAAGAATACTCAAACCATCCCGTAGCGAAGGCGATAAGGGAGTTTCTGAAGGACAAGGTGAAGGAAAAACCGAAACTTGAGGGATGCAGGGAAATACCGGGACTCGGCGTAGAGTGTAAAGACCTGATAGTAGGAAAGGGAGAGCTCTGGAACCTAAACGGAAGAAACGGAGCTATCACCGTAGGATTCGGAACGAGGGAAAAACTCCTCGGTTACATCGTTCTTAGGGATAAACTCAGGGAAGAAGCCAAAGAAGTTGTAAGTTTCTTAAAGAGCAAAGGACTAAAGGTGATACTCCTAACCGGAGATACAAGGGAGAACGCCCAGAAAATAGCTCAAGAGCTCGGAATAGAGGAAATTATAGCCCAGGTAAAGCCCGAAGAGAAGAAGGAGGTCGTGGAGAGCTTAAAAAAGAAAGGCTTTAAAGTAGGAATGGTAGGAGACGGAATAAACGACTCCCCTGCACTTGCAACGGCAGACTTGGGAATTGCCGTAAGCTCGGGAGCTGACCTTGCGAAGGTAGCGGGGGACGTGATAATTCACAACCTCCGTTCCCTTAAGGAGCTATTTACACTTTCGGAGAAGGTTTACAGAAAGATAAAGGAAAACCTCTTCTGGGCTCTCGTATACAACGCTCTTTTCATACCGGCGTCAGCCGGTCTCTTTTACAAATTTGGGATTTACCTAAAACCTGAGTTTGCGGGATTGTTGATGTCTCTCTCTTCCGTGAGCGTAGTTATGAACACCCTCCATCTCCTCAGGGATTGAATTTTAGTATTTTAGACTCAAATTATCTGAGTATGAAGTTAGAAGATGTTAAGGAGTTAATAGACTTAGGGAGGAGTGCAGTCTATAAAGCTTTTAAGGGAGAAGAGCTCAGCGTTCCCGAGTTTATAAAACAGAAGTATTCCGAACCCATGGGAGTTTTCACAACCATTAAGAGTTACCCCGAATGTAAGCTGAGGGGATGTATAGGGATTCCCCTCCCGGTTTATCCGCTCTGGTATGGCGTCATTTACAGCTCCCTTCAGGCGGCTTTCAACGACCCCCGTTTCACACCACTAAGACCAGAGGAATTTGATAAAGTAACCTGGGAGCTCAGCCTCCTGACACCTCCCGAGGAGGTGAAAGCTCCAAAAGAGAAACTTCCTGAGCTTATTGAGCTTGGAAAGCACGGACTAATTGTAGATCTCGGAGAGAGGAAAGGACTTCTGCTTCCCCAGGTTCCCATTGAGCAAGGCTGGAACGCGGAAGAGTTTTTAAGCTACACCTGCCTAAAGGCCGGACTCCCTCCCGACTGCTGGAGGTGGGACGAGACAAAAGTTTACCGCTTCAGCGGGGAGGTTTACAAAGAAAAAGAACCCTTCGGGGAGGTGGTAAAGGAGTAGCTTACCAAAACTTAAATTTACCTCCTTCCCACCTTTCTTAAGTTCATCAGGTGCTCTAAGTAGGTGCGAGCAAAAAGGTGCCCGCTCATATCGGGTTTTGCCACAAAGTAGAGATAGTCCACCTTGGCGGGTCTGAGAGCCGCTTCCAAGGAAGGGAGTCCGGGATTGGATATGGGTCCCGGAGGAAGTCCGTAATAGAAATAAGTGTTGTAAGGGTCGTCTAAGTTATAGAACTTCTTGAGGAGCTTTCCTTTCCAGAGACCTCTTCTTTTTGCCGCGTATATCACGGTTGGGTCTATCTGGAGCTTCATTCCCCTGTTAAGTCTGTTGTAAATAACTGCCGCTATGAGAGGTCTCTCGTGGGGAACCTTGGTTTCCTTCTCAACCATTGAAGCGACCGTTACCCAGGTTTCAAGCTCAAGGTTTTTCTTCTTAAGTTCTTTTCTGAGGTTTTCTGTCTTCTTCAGGAAGTTTTTATACATTACGTCTATAACCTTCAGGGGGTGAGTTTCCTTGGAAAAGAAATAGGTGTCCGGGAAAAGGAATCCCTCCATTGAGGGAACGGACAGCCCGTAAGAGTGAACCACTTCCTCCGAAGTTGCATACCTTAAGAAATCCTTAGCTTTGCAAATCCTATTTTTCTCAAGCTCGCGGGCTATGGTGTAAATATCGTCCCCCTCTTTAACGGTTATTCTGTAGAGCTTATACTTTCCCTCCTTAAGATAGTTGTAAACATCAAGGGTGTTCAGCCTTCCCTTAAACTCGTATTCACCGGCTTCCAGTTTCGCCCTTTCTATGGAGTGAATTATGAGAAAGAGGTATTTTGAGTATATAACTCCTTCCCTTTCTAAAATTTCCGCTATCTTAGGAACGGGAGTGCCGTAGCGGATTTCCAAGGTCTTTGGAGGTTTTATCTCTTTTGGAAGGTATATGAGGTAGGTTACCGCTCCCACGATGCCGAGCATAAGCAAGATAAGAATCAAAAAGCCGAAGGCTTTCCTCAATCAACGACCTCCTTCAGAGCTCCTTCTATTGCTTCCTCTAAGTTTACCTCTTCTCCCTCACGCTTTGCGTAGATAAAGAACTCCTCGTTTCCCTTAGTCCCCTTTGGACGTGACTTCGTAATACCGAGAATCTTAAAGCCGTGTTCCTTCAAAAAGTTTGCGACTTTTTCTATAGCTTCCTTTTTGTGACTTTCCTCCCTGACTATTCCCTTTTTTACTTTCCTCGGACATAGCTCAAACTGGGGCTTTACGAGAACTATCAGCTCCCCATTTTCTTTTAGGAACTTAAAGACATTAGGGAGAACCTTAGTGGCAGATATGAAGGAAACGTCGCAGGTTATGACCTCTACCTTTTCGGGAATATGCTCCTCTGTAAGCTCCCGGGCGTCGGTCTCCTCGTAGAGAATTACCCTTTTATCTTGCCGAAGCTTGTAATCCATCTGTCCCCTTCCCACGTCCACAGCGTAGACCTTTTTAGCCCCGTGCTGGAGCATAAAGTCCGTAAAACCGCCCGTTGAAGAGCCCACATCAAGAACGACTTTATCTTTAAAGTCGAGACCGAACTTTTTAGCCGCCCACTCTAACTTCTCACCTCCGCGGGAGACGTATTTAGGGAGGGCTTTGACCTCCACTTTTTCGTCACCCTTTAGCCTGTATCCGGGCTTATCTACGACTCTTCCGTTCACAAGCACCTGTCCAGCCATAATGACCGCCTGAGCCTTTTCCCGCGAAGGGACGAGCCCCTTTTCGTATAAATACTTATCAAGCCTCATAGCCTTTAAAATATATTTCCCGAGTGAATCCCCTTGTGAACTACCCCGCATCAAAGATGCGAGACTTCGGGTGGGTTTACACCCTCTTTGGGGTACCTTACCACCACAGGCAGGTTCACATCCCCCCTACTCCTACCTATACCCCCATACAGGGGTATAGCGAAGC